>JBCCPK010000005.1:300000-390635 GCA_039024915.1 Pseudomonadota bacterium | reverse complement strand
GAAGGCGCTTCAGCCTGGCATTCTCCTTCTCCAGATCTTTCAGGCGCTTCGCCTGATCAACCTTCATGCCGCCATACTCCTTGCGCCATCGGTAGTACGTCACCTGCGTCACTCCAAGCTGCCGGACGACTTCGCCAACGCTGGTGCCAACCACTTTGTTGTTTTCGTCAACTCAAGACGCAGGCTGTCGCAGCTTGGCTACAATTTCGATGAAGGGCGCGAGCTGCAAAATCGCGAAGACCTCGCCACCTTCTGTATTGCTTACGCCGCCGACCAATCGACGTTTCATGTAAGAAACCCGTTTGCGGCGGGTGGGGTTTACGAAGATCCCGCAACCGGCGCGGCGGCGGCGGCCATGATTGGCTATCTGCGTGACATGGGTTGGCTGACGCATGGCGAAGTTGAGATTTTGCAGGGGGAAGACATGGGCCAACCGTCCCGTATTCTGGCCGAGTTCGAGGACACTCCGCACAGCCCGGTTCGCATTATCGGAGAGACTCGCTTGATACAGCGTGAAGCTGCCTAATCCGGCTCCCCTCGGTGAACGACTGATTTTGCCAAGGGAAGGCTGCCTACCATGCACATAGGTCTCATCGGCGGGATCGGAACGGCCGCAACAGAGCACTATTACCGCCTCATAACTTCAGCGTCGGAAGGCATGAGGCTCACCATCGATCATGCCCAGTTGACGCTCTTGAGCGATAACTTGAAGCGTGGCGCGGCGAAGGAGCACGCGGCTGTCTTCGCCGATCATATCGACTGTCTAAGGGCGGCGGGGGCGACGGTCGCCGCGGTCACATCCGTCGCGGGCCATTTTTGCATCGACGAGCTTTTGGACCACGCGTCGCTTCCGGTGGTGAGCATACTGGACAGCATAGACGCTCACCTCTCAAAGCTTGGCTACCAGCGCGTTGGACTACTTGGCAATCGGCTGGCGATGGAAAGCCGACTGTTCGGCAAGGTGACCTCAACCGAGCTCATCGTGCCCGCGGGAGAGCAATTATCGCGTGTCGGCGAAGCCTATGCGGAGTTGGCGCGAACCGGCGTATACACCGATGAACAACGAACGGTTTTCGTGAACGCTGCTCAAGAGCTAGCTGCAAATGGTGCCGACGCGGTCTTGCTTGGCGGCACCGACCTGTTCCTAGCCTTCAAGGGTGAAGCGACTGACTATCCTGTGGTCGACGCGGCGCAGGTGCATGTCACCGCCATCTTGGCGCGTTCAGACGTCTAGAGCGCGAAAAGTTCAGCGAAGGCATCTGCGCCCTGCTTTGAGAACGTCACAACGCGGCTCGTCTCTTCTCGCTTGGCCCATGAGAGCTCTTCAAACCTCGCAAGAAAAACGCGGCCAAGACTGCCTGCGAGATGCGACCTGCGCTCACTCCAGTCCAAGCACTCGCGGCACACCGGAGACCGGGCATTCCGCAACCGGTCGATATCGATGCCAAACTCACGAACAAAAGCCGTCCCGGCTTCCGTCAACGCCAATTCTCCAGCCACGATGATAAGATGCTCGCGAGCAATCATGCTGTCGAACATCTGCGTCCCCATATCGCCGGCCAAATGATTGTAGCAGACCCGGGCTCGGCGCAGCGCGGCGTCTTTTGGGCCGGTTCGCTTGCGAAGATGCCCTGCTCCAGCCGCAAGGCCCATCAACCCCTCTAAGACGTGGGCGACGTCCTCACTTGCAAGGCTGAAATATTTGTGCCGCCCCTGCTTTCGCACCCGCAAAAGCGAAGCATTGGCGAGCTTGGAAAGGTGCGAGCTTGCCGTCTGCATTGTGACGCAAGCCTCTCCCGCAAGCTCACTGGCGGTGAGCGCTTTCCCGCTCATCAAAGCGGTCAGCATGTTTGCGCGCGCCGGATCGCCGATCAGCGCGGCAACATGGGCAATGTTGGGACCTTCTTTCATAGTTCGACCGTAATCGAAACATCAGCGCAGAACAAACGGGTAAGTTCGCAAAATCACATGAGTAGGAGGTCTTCATGCTGACGTGTATCATCCGCTATCAGATCGACCCGACCAAAAAATCGCAGTTCGAGCAGTACGCGCGCAACTGGGGGCAAGCGATCCCCCGCTGCGGCGCCGATCTGGTTGGCTATTTCGCACCACACGAGGGATCCTCCACCCTTGCCTATGGCGTCTACAACATCGCCAGCTTAGCTGCCTATGAGGCCTACCGTGATAGGCTGGCTTCAGACCCAATAGGACAGGAGAACTATGCCCTTGCGCAGCGGGAGAAATTCCTGCTCCGCGAAGACCGCACGTTCCTCAAACTAGCCTCTGCGCCGCACGGGGGGCGGCCATGATCGCAGTGATCTTCGAAGTGATACCGGCAGACGGCCGAAAGAGTGACTATCTGGACATCGCAGCCCAGATGAGGCCCCTATTGGATCATATCAGCGGGTTCATCTCCGTCGAGCGCTTCCAGAGCTTGTCCGACCCTTCCAAGATCTTGTCACTATCGTTCTTCGAAGATGAGCGCGCCATCGAAGAGTGGCGCAATCTCAAGGCCCATCGGGGTGCCCAAGACAAGGGTCGGCGCGGTGTGTTCGACGATTACAAGCTGCGCATTGCCAGTGTTGTCCGGGACTATGGGATGTTCGACCGGACACAGGCCCCAATAGACAGCCAAGACGCGCACGATCCGCTGCCCTAAGCCCTGCAACCAGTTCGGAAAATGCCGGCTGCTGTCCAATTACGGGGCCCACACCAGATTGAGGCGGAGATGACCGATCTAAGCAAGTACAACGCAAATTCCGGCACTCTGGTACCGGTCTTTACAATCGAAGTACAAACCTTGCCGGAGGACACCAATCGCATCCTTGATGAGGTGATGAAGGTCCATCTTCTGAACTTTGGCCGGTACCAACGAAACGCCAGCATCTCCGCTGTTGGCAAAGAGACTTCCCAGCCGGAGCCAGACTCAACCACGACGACACATGTGGATGGTTTTGAAGCGGGTGCCACTGAGACCTACCCCATGGTGGAGCTCAAAATCTCGATTGAGCGGGATCTGACCGCACTTGGCAAAGTGATGGATGCGATCATCCATGCTCACCATTATGAAGAGCCCGTTATCTTTGTTCGAGAGGATTGGGCGAGCAGGGCTGCCTACAACGCCCGCAGCGACAACCCAAACCGTTGGTGGAACAACGGTAAGGGGCTTCCACAGCGGATCGAATGACAAGATGGATCGTTTCGCTCAGCGGGACCGATCAGCGAGCCACTTTTCCCGCCAAGGGCTTCTGAAAGGAAGCCAACAGACAAGCGCCCAAAAGGATAATCCCTGCAGCCACAATGCCAGAGCTGAGTGTACCGGTGGCATCTCCAATAAGACCCGCTGCGACCGGGCCGATCGTCTGCCCGACTGCAAAGACCAGGGTGAACAGGCTAACCGCCTTTCTCCATTGCGGCTCTGGCAAGTTCTTTCGACTGAAGGCAGTCACCGCGGCAGGCCCGACAAAAACCGCCAGTCCAAACAAAAAGCTGGAAAGCACAAATCCAAGAGCGTCAGGCATCATTACCGGACCGAGAGTTGCCAATCCCGTGATGGCGCAGGCCATGGCTAATGGTAACCCAGACGCGTTCTGAGCCAGGATTGGACGCCATGCGAAGGGCGAAAAGATGATACCCAGACCGATCAAAACCCAGCCCAATGAAAGGACTGCCACGCTTAAGCCGATGGATTGCGCCCAGGCGATGACGAAGGTCAGGTAAACAGTGTGACCGGTGGCAAACAGGCCGTAACTGAGCAACTCGAACAGCATTTCTCTGGTCGGGAGACGCGCTTTGCAGTCAACCATGTGCGATGAAACATGCGCCTGGCTCGCTGCCCAGATAGAGACCGGCGCCAAACCAAGGCTGATCACGCCAAGACCGATCCAAACCAACGGCCACAGGGCGGGACCGTGAAGGTGAAAAAGGCCGGGCAATAATCCGCCGCTGAGAACCATACCAAGGCCAGCCCCGCCAAAGTAACCCGCTATGGCCACGGCGTTCTTCCTTGCATCATCGGGGAAGAGCGTTGCGGCCATGGCACCACCCGCAATGAATACCGGGGCGCCCGAAACGCCAGCAAAAAAGCGCCAAAAAGTCAGGTACCAGAACCCATCACTCAAGCCGCACATCAACAGGCTCGTACTAGTGACAAGGAGCCCGGCCGCAAACATCCGGCGCTCAGAAACTCGACCAATGATTGCGAAGGCCAGCAACGCACCGCCAATGTAGCCCAGCGCGTTTGCCGTGTTGATCCAGCCGGACTGCGTGTAGCTCCATCCAAGATCAGTTTGCATGGCAGGAAGGATCAACCCGTAGGCGAAGCGGGCGAAGGCGTTGCTAACGGTTACCCCAAGAGCCAAGCCAAGGACGATCCACCAATTGCGCGACACCGTCACCGACGGCTCGACTTCACAAGGGATTCCGCCGCGCTTTGGGCCAGATGGATAGGTTTGTCAGATTGATGGATGTATGCCCCGACGACCCCTCCATCCCACAGCAGCGCAATTTGTTGGGACAGGGTCTTGGGATCGTCGCAGTACCCTTCACCCAAAGCGTCCTGAATGTTCTGCGCGATCCAGTCTTTGTGTTGCCGCGCAAGGTGGTGCAGCTTGCTATCAGGCGCCGCCGTTTCGATCGCGAGGTTGACAAAAGCACACCCTCGAAAGCCCGCTTTTGATGCCTGCTCCAACGCGACCGCAAAGAGCGCCCTCACCTTATCCAGCGGCTCATGGGAAGCGTTTTGCGCGTTCTCAATCGCGGCGCGCCGCAGTTCTGTTTCCTTCTCGAACACCGCCAGGATCAGCTCCTCTTTGGAGGCGAAGTTGTTGTAGAGCGTCATCCGCGCAATATCGGCCTTCGCCGTCACGGTGTTTATGCCGGTCTGAGGGATGCCTTGTGCCAAGAAAAGCTGTCGGGCTGTCGCGAGGAGGCGATCTTGGGGCGTAGATTTGACAGTTTTAGACATATCGGTCTATCTAATAAAAAACGCGTTTTGTCCAGCCGTGATGGTCGGGCTAACTCGATAACGTATCGTTTCGTGAGGGCATGCTTGGCTTGGCATCAGGCCTGCACGCATAGGGCTGATGAACTCAGTTCGTCGCCATCAGCCCAGACCCGCATAGGCGACCGCCATCACCACGATACCGCCGAGCAAATCTCCAGCAATGCTCGAAAACGCTGCGCGAAGCCCTCTAGACAGCGCCTGCTCCGAGGTTCAGTCGATCGGTGCTTGAGTCAGAAGTACCTCACTTTCTTCTTGCTTCACCGCCCCTATCTGGCAACCCTGCGTAGAGGGACGAACGATGAGCCATCCACCCAAGACACTCTTCTCGCCGCTTGAACTACCGAGCGGTGCAAAGTTGAAAAACCGCATCGCCAAGTCTGCGATGTCGGACTCCCTTGGCGACGGTTGCGGCAACCCCTCCGACGAGCAACTCAGTCTCTATGAAACGTGGGCCCTCGGCGGGGTTGGACTATGCATCATAGGCGAGGTTCAGGGGGATCCGAACTTTGCTGAGAAACCAGGCAATCTGGTTCTGAGGGCTGACGCCGATCTTGACCGCTTCCGAAAACTTGCAGCGGCAGGGTCCGCTGATGGCTGCCAGCTTTGGTTGCAACTGGGTCATGCTGGCGCGCTGGCGCACCCGCCAATTAGCACGCCCAAGGGACCAAGCGTACTCGACATACCTGGCCTCGCCTGTGATGCGCTCTCGATTGCAGAAGTAAAAAAGCTCCCGGCAGCGTTTGCGCAGACCGCGAGGCTCGCGAGTACGCTTGGCTTTGAAGGTGTCGAGGTACACGCCGCCCACGGGTTCTTGCTCAGCCAGTTCCTGTCGCCGCTCTTCAACAAGAGGGCCGATGCCTATGGCGGCTCGCTGGCCAACCGAATGCGGCTGTTGATGGACGTGATAGCGGCCATCCGTGATGCCGTTCCGGCGAGCTTCTCAATTGGGCTGAAGCTCAACGCGACAGATAATCTCGTCGGTGGCTTCACGGAAAGCGAAGCATTGGAGGTGATTACGGCAATCGACGGAAGCGGTGTCGATCTCGTCGATGTCAGTGGGGGAACCTATTTCCCAGGTGCGCGCTCCGCGTCCGATACGCAAAGCTCAGGGGCTTACTTCCTCGCGTTCGCGCTTGAGGCGCGAAAAAGAACATCGATCCCAATCATGGCGACGGGCGGCTTCAAGAGCTTCGAGCAGGCTCGCGATGCCATCGGTTTGGGCGTTGATGCCATCGGCCTCGCTCGGGCGCTGATCCTTGATCCCCAGCTGCCAAACAAATGGCGGGCCGGGCGGACAGGAGGCCCGACGTTTCCACGCTTCGCTGATCCCCCGGAAGGCGGCGTCACTGCCTGGTACACGATGGGCATGACCCATTTGGCAGCCGGAACCCCATTGAAGGACGCTCGCGACCTACACGACATGGTTTCCATCTATGAAGGCCGCGATAAAGCGCGTGTGTCATCGTGGAATCAACGCTTTCACCCTGACTGGATGGAACACCGCAAAAAGGCCTAACAGGCGACTTGGAGATCGCATGAAACCGACAGATGCACCTACTGGCGGATGCACAGGCGCCGCATTGAAGCGTCAGACCGATGGGCGGTGTCCGGTCCCTTCAGCTAAGTCGGAGCCGTTTCCCTTTTTTGGGAAGCGCCTGAAACGCCAGCGCGTTGCGGCTGGATTGAAGCAAGACGCTCTGGCGACAGCCATCGGTATCAACCAGACAACAGTCTCGCGCTGGGAACAGGGCATGCAACTTCCCGACTGGGAAACGCAGGTACGTGTCTTTGAGGAACTTGCAAACCTGCGCGCTGACGATGCCGCACTGAAGAGGCTAGTCGAAAACACACGTGATTGCGTGCATCTCGTTGATGAAGCAAGCCATGTCTGTCTGGCCTACTCGATGTCCCGCGCTGAAGACTGGAGGGCCAACCAGCGAGAACTTCTTGGGGTTTCGCTTTGGCAGTTCGCCACAGATGAAATCCGCGAGGCGGAGAGGGAACTCAACGAGACTGGCTGGTGGGATGAATTGATGCCGCAACCCAAGTCATTCAAGACGTCAGGCCGCAGCTACCCTGAAATCAACATCAGTGCTGGCGGGATCATGTGGGAGCGCATTTACCTGTCTGACGGCACACCAGCCCGCCTGGTGACGGGCATCTAGCACCGCGCATAATTTATGCGTCGCCTGCGAGGTCGTCGGGCGGTACTCCAACCGAATGATGGTCTCACTGTTTGCGATTTACAGGGTCCTGCTGCTTTATTTGGCCGGGATCGCAGCTGCATCGCAGTTCGCCAAAATCGCCATCCCTTTTGCATCCTTCCAGGACCTCTACCCGGACGCCGGTAGCGAGGTTGGCTGGCTGCTGTCTCTCATCAGCTTGGTCGGTGCAGTGTTCGGTATCGTTGCCGGCAACCTGGTTAACCGCCTTGGGGCCCGGCGTCTGTTGCTTGGCGGTCTCGTCCTCGGCAGCGGCCTGTCACTTTGGCAGGCGTCCATTCCTGCGTTCGCCCCGATGCTGATTAGCCGGTTGCTGGAAGGCGGTTCTCACCTGGCGATTGTGGTTTCCGCCCCCACCTTGATCAGCCAGCTCACGCATCCGCGCTTCATGGGCGCTGCCATGACGCTGTGGAGCACATTTTTCGGCGTTGCCTTTGCCATTGTTGCTTGGATCGTACTCCCGCTGATTGGCGCTGGCTCTCTTTCAGCGCTGTTCGTCGGTCATGGGGTCTTGATGCTCCTTATCGCTGCTCTGATTGTCGTGAGTGTGCGGAACCCAATTCAATCCAACACGACCGCCACGGCTGCACGTTCACCAATCCTCGAGTTGCATCGACGGGTCTACAGCTCCGTCAAGCTGAGCGGTCCGGGCCTCGGTTGGCTGATTTACACGCTGACATTCGTCTCGATCATCGCGGTGCTACCTGCGCAGTTGCCCAGTGACGTTGCCAACCTCGCGGCTGGCTTGATGCCGCTGGTCAGCATTGGTGTATCGCTGTTCTTCGTGCCCATACTTCTCAGGCTCGTCTCGAGCCTTCTCGTCGTTGCACTGGGCTTCGCGCTTGCGGCGGCGTTCATCGTGGCGAACGTGGCGCTTGATCTGCAGCTCGCATTTGCGGTCGGGTTGTTCGCCATTCTAGGCCTTGTCCAGGGCGCAAGCTTCGCCGCGGTTCCTGAGCTCAATGAGAGCGTGCCGGACCGTGCCTTAAGCTATGGGTGCCTCGCGCAAACCGGCAACATTGGCAATTTGCTTGGTACGCCGCTGCTTCTGTTCCTTGGCCGTACTTTTGGTGACGACGCCAGCTACCTCGCTGTAGCCGGGATGTACGTTCTCGGCGCCGTGCTTCTCACCGGCGTCTATCGAGCGACAAGAGAACTGGTAGCAAAGCGGGCATAGCCGAAGGTCGCCTATGCGGACGAAGCTGCCTTAGATTATTAGATTTTGAAGACCGCTGTTTAGGCAACTGGTTCAGTCGCCACCGTCCCCATCGCCGTCGCTAGCCCACTCACCACCTGGTTCCCGAGGGTCTCGGTCTGAAGTGCGCACGCCCCCATGCCATTCGACCCAGACGTAAGTTCCATCTTCTCGTTTGCGGAGTGATTTGCGACGGACCCGGTTGCGATAGAGCGTGAAGGCGATAACGCCGACCACTAGAATTGCGCCGAGAGTGCTGAACTGCCATCCATCTTCAGAGTTCCAACCTAGCAACTTTCAAGCCCATACGCACTCTTTGCTTCGCCATTTACCAGACATTCGCACGGTCCAAAGCATTCAGCAAAAATGGGCTCAGAGCCTACGTTCGCAGCGTCGCGGAACGCTCCCTGACCCCACAGCTTTGGAAGCACCAAGAATGGTTTTTTGGCACGTGTTTTTTGAGGTGGGGGTGCGTAGGCTACTCTGCTAAACAGCTCTCCCTCCCCCGCTTAGAACTGGGCCATGACACTGGCAGCGAGAGGGAACTTTGCCAGGGCGAGGAAGCGACATTCGGCGGAGAGCGTTCTGAAGCTGCTGCGCGAAATTGAGCTGCAGCTGCCAGCCGGCGATGAGGTGACCTCAGGTTGCCGGAGCGTCCGGATCAGCGACGCGACGTCTTAAATATAGAGCAAGAGGTTTGGCGGGATGGGGCGGTCTCAGCTGTCCATGATGAAGAGCCTCGAGAAAGAGAACGCACGAATGAAGACGATCGTTGCGGAGCTCGAACTGGACAAGTTGATCCTCAAGCAAACCCTCTGCCACCAAAAGCCCGGGGCCTGACCACACAGGAAAGGCGTCAGGCCATCGGCATCGTCCACGACAAGCCCAGCAATGGTCGCAGCTGTAAGATACTCACGGTTCTCGATGAGTACACCCGGCAGGCCTTGGCAGTGACCGTTCGCCTCAAGATCGGAGCGGACGACGTCCTCAAAGTCCTCCAGCCGCCGCTGCTCAAGCATGGTTCGCCCACATTCATCCGTTCAGACACTGAGGAGGGGGACCGTGGCCGAAGGCCGCGTAAGCCGCCGCATGAGTATGCTGCAGAAGCGATGCAGAACTGGCTTCGACAGGCGGGCATCAAACCGGTCCTCATCTATCCGGGATCGCCCTTGCAAGAACGGATCCAATGAGCGGGGTCAGTGGAACATGGGCGCCCACCGCAACACGGTGAAGTTCGCGATTCCTTTGAGCGCCTTTATGCTGCGCCTGGACCGTATCCGCCAGCTTGAAGAATGCCGCGATCTCGTCATGCAACTTGATCGTATGGGCTTGCTTCAAGACGTCGAGGAAATGGCCAACCACGACTACCGCGAGGATTTCGAGACCTTCAAACCGCTTTTTGATCAGGTCGAGGACGAGCTGGTTAGAGGCTTGCGCATCATGCGGCGGATCAAGATGATCAGGCCAGCGGCACGATCTGCGTTCTGCACAGCAAGGCCGTTCGACGGGTTGTCACTGAGCACCGCGACGTGCTGCACAAGGTTGGCATCGCCAGTGGCAAGGTCGAAAGGCGGATTGCCAACGCCAGGAATGATCCGACTTTTCTTCTAGCTGATGTCGAGACCGTTACCCGTCACGAGCTCTTTAATATCGGCCGAAGCAAGTTAGAGATGCTCATCCTTCGGGTGGTTGAGCCCGCGTGTCTTGACATCAAAGTTAAGGACCGGTTTCGCCCTCCCGTCAGTCCGCGCGAATGGTTTCTGGTTCCGCTTGCCTCGATTGATGAAGCAGTGCGAAGGATCGAAGGCGGAGTGATGATCGAGGTCAAGTCTCACCCGAAGCAGGCGCGACCGGTGTCAAAGTGACCTGATCGGTGGTTACTGTATGGTTGTTTCCGTAGCTCTGCCCCGAGACCGAGTTCCCTTAGGTCATTGATATAATGACGCAACGGTTCGAACAACGCTCGGACCCACTTTTGAATTTGGTTGCCGCGCTCGAAGGTCTGGCGCACCCGAGAGGATTCGAACCTCTGGCCTCTGCCTTCGGAGAAGAGCGGACAGGCTCTAAGTAGTCTGATTTCATTGGATTACCTATCATTCTTCCACCCGGTTTTACCCCTCCGACGCCATGATTGCGCGGACAATCTGCGGACAACATCAGGTCCCCTCCGAAGCGCTTCTTAGGAAATCGGGATGCTGGTGGGCGTAGGTGCGCTCAAGCGTCTCAAGTGACATGCCAAGGAAGCCGCTTGCCTCGTACATGGAAACGCCGTTTTGCATGAGCCATGTCGCGCAGGTGTGCCTCAAGGTGTGGGGACTCACGTCTTGCAGGCCAGCCCGTCGGCATGCAGCGGCGAAGCCCTTTTTGATGTCCTTGATGCGCTTGCCATCTCGGTTAATTACGAACCCCAGTTCGCTTCCGCGCAGCCTGGCGCGGCGAAGCTGGTGCAGCACCTTTCGCGGAATGGGTATTCGCGATCGACGCTTGTTGGTGCGTTTGCGCCCTGGCTGGTTGAAGTCGATGCGTCCGCTCTCGAGGTCAACTTGTGACCAGCGAAGACTCAGGATGGCCTCTTTGCGCGCGCCAGTACGCAACCCGAGCACGATAAACAGCGGCAGATATAGGCGCACCGTCGGCTCTCGCAGGGCAGCATTCAATAGACGGGCCGCTTCACGCTTTGTGAGCCATCGATCCTTCGGTTCTGGTCGGTCCGGAAGCTTGACATGGATGGTCCGCGTGAGTCTGCCCTCCTGATGGGCATGGTTGATGGCAGCACGCAACACGCCCAACTCGCGCCGCACCGTTCCCGCAGATCGACCGCGCCACCTATCGTAGGCAGCTGTGGTTTCGCTTGTTACGTTCGCGGCTGTCCGGCCCTCCCAGAACTCGGCAAGTGGCACAAGCGCGTAGGCTATGCGATCGACCGCGACGACGGTGGCGGCCTTCGCTTCGGCGTAGTCAACCAGAAGGTCTGTAATCAGGACTTCATCGGGAGCACGTGGACCAGCCTTTCGCTGCCGTTGGTGCAAGAACTCCGCGAGCGCGATTTCAGCCTGCTGGCGGTCTGCAGTGCCCGTGCTGCGCTGTTTGCTTCGACCGCTTTGCGTCCAGACGATGTAGTAGACGCCTCGCTTCTCGAGGAAGTGTAGACGGGGGCCTTGGTTTCGACGGGGCATGCTGTCTCCGTATTCTCTGAAAGGAACCGCTCCCACGCTTGACGATGAACCATCTTCCTCTGGCCGACCCTGACATACGCGAGCTGGCCATCACGGATCAGCCGGTCAACCTGCGATCTCTTGAGATTTACCTGTTCCGCGAACTCTCGAACGGTCAGCAGTCTCAAGGCATCATCAGACATGGCATTCGCTCCAGGTTGTATGCGGCCGAATCGCCAAGCAGGCCATTGCGCCAGCGCTAGACGATCTTGAGGGTGGGCCGCTCACCCCGAAGGAGGCTGGCGCAAATGCCTTAAACGGCGTGTCCGTCGAGCCGAACGCGGGCGGTTGTTGCGCCGGCGGCGGCTGCCTCAACAGCAATGCCAATTCTCCGGTTACCACTCGATGTTGACGTCACCGCTCTAGCCGTCGCATCCCAATAGATCCGGTCTCCGAATGCGTATGACTGCCCGCTGGTTTTCGCGAGATCAAAGACACCCTGCGTGTGCAGAGCAACGTGATCTCCTTCGGTTTGGGTGGTCGCAGCCACGCCAAACAAGTAGCCAGAGAGCAATCCCTGGCCGCTTAAGATCCCACCAACTGGGGTTTCAGTTGTGATGACATTGCCTTGCTGAACAAAGTTCTTCATGGATCCTAAGTCCCTTTCGAAGAGGTGATGTAGACGGTCCTGGTAGGCCCTGGCCCTACCAGACCGGTGAGGCGATGTTCGACGTCTGCGATAGCAGCGGCGAGCTCGCGGTCGGACCGGTATTCGATTGTTCGATCGCCGTAAGAGACCGACTTCACGCCGCCGGCTCGGGCGGCGCGAAGAGCAGAAAGCTGAGTTTCAAGCTGCTGAACCGTTTCGGGCATCATCAGGACCCATCGTTCGCATACCAGCCACGCCAGTCGAGGAATGCAGCACCGAAGTCCACGCGAACTTTGATTTCGACACCATCAACCTCAAAGCCTGCCCGGCTTTCCGTTTGCGGACCCTCAGCACCCTGAAGATAGGCATACTCAAGGCCCTCAACCTGCGTTGGGTCTGCGACGAGGTACCAACGCTCGGCATCGGTCAGTCGGGGCTCGACAAGCACTTCGAGACGGCCCCCAAACGGGTTTACGTCATCGGTACGGGTGGGCGTCACGATGGTCACAAGCGATTCCGCCCTAGTCTCCAGCTCCGGCGGTACCAGCAGGTACTTCGGGGTCGCGGCTATGACGCGGCCGTTGATACCTTTTTGGCGACGCATGGCCAATCGAGCGCTCGAAATCGATGTAACCGTCATCTCGGATGCGCTTGCCGCCAGGTTTCCATGGTTGGCATGAAACAAGGCGTCGCCGTCATCCATGATCGGCCCAGATCCAGCGTTGCTGACCACCAAGTCGACCATGAATTGCGCTTCAAACTCGGTTGATGCTCGCCCTAACTGGCCAGCAACGTCGTTGAAGGCACCAAGATCGTCATTGATGATGGCTTGTCGGGTAAGTCCGATAATCGTGCCATAGGTCCCGATCGCGTAGCTTTCCTTCGCTTCCACGAAGCCGGAATACTTGTACTCGCCAGACTCGTTGACCTTTTCGAGCTTTGCGAGATCGGCGGCCTGAACATGGGTGCGTGCTCGGAAGTCGCGCATGGTTGTCTGCCGTGCCACGGTCCGCAGAACAGCGGGCGCCGCCGCATAAGCATCACGCAAAACCCGGTTTGCTGTGTCGGCAAAAATCGTCGGAAAATCAGATGTGGTGTGCAGGGCTCGCGTAATCACTTGGTGCGGTTGCATCCCGGTGATCGATACCCCGCTCCGGCTTAGGCAATCGCGCGCCATGTCCAGCGTCGTCATGCCGGCGTAGGGCCGCGCCGCTTCGGAAAGCTCGTGCCTGGGATTGGCGCGTGTTGCATAGAGGGCTTCAGCCATCCGCGCCGTGATCACCTGCGGATCATCATTGTTGGCCAATACCTGTAGGCGGGGCGTCAGTGGTTTCGTCGGTGCCTGGCGCTGGCTCAAGGCTTGCAAAGCTGCCGTGCGCGCCTCGTTTTCCGTTGCGCCGCGATCAATAAGACCGTTTGCCCAATCCGAGCCCAGGTCATGCACCGTGGCAAGCGAGCGGATCTCAGCGTTGACCGCCGTGCGGTCTGGGATCGGGGTGACAAGCGGCGGCGTTTCCGTGACGCTTGTTTCAGCCTCCGCTCGGTTGTTGGTCGGAGGTGCCTGCGTCGTCGCGACGCTGTCGTCGGCCCGGGTCATTTGCGGTCGGGCCACCGCTTCTTTGTTACGGCTCATGCCGCTTCCTTTCCTGATCGGACTTTGCCAGCGGGGTCGGCACCCACTGGAACAAGAGAAACCTCACGCAACTCCCATTTCGTGACAGTTCGGACCCGCACGCCCGTTCGCGGGTCGTCCTTGTCCTGCCACTGGAGAGCCACGTAGCCGACGGAAACGTTGCCGATAATTCCGGATCGAATGTCTTCCCAGATCGCTGTGTGACGCTGGGAAACCTGAACAGACACGAGGATCTTCCCGCGCTGTACGCGGGCCGAGAGCACGACGCCCAGAACGCGTTCCAAACCATCCTGCCGATGCGTATCGAGCAGCGGCATGCCATCAAGACGCGAAAGGTCGACGGCATCTTTGCTGACCACCAAGCGCTCGAGGTAGGGGCCATCAAAGTCCATTCGCGGAACATCGGCCCCAGCACTGGCGACCAGATCAACCGTGCGGTCATCGTCATTGGCGGTCGACGGACGGAACGCAGCCCGTACAATGGTTGCCGCAGCGTCCCGCGTGCGGTTTACTTCGTCATCATCACTGACCGGATCGGACGGCGCCACGGCTAGCTCAACTTGTGGCGCCAAGCCCAGCTCGAGTGACCTTGCCTGATCAGCAGCGCGCTCGCGATCAACGTCTTCGATGTCATATCCGCGCTCAGCAACCTTCTGAGCTCTGGAGGACAGACCAAGAGACAGCTCGGTCTCAACCGCCTTAAGGTCTTTTTGCGGATCAACCCACGGCCATGCTGGTGGTAGCCATTTCACCGCTTGTACCGCACTCCGATCCGTCAAATAGGACCGCGCCGTGATGGTTCCCTGCAGCACCTGCCACCGGATAAAGCGCGCCCAAACTGGCCGGCAAAAGAGAAATACCAGGACGTGGTGCTGAACCATCTCTAGGAAACGGCGGTATTCGAGTTGCGAAGCCCGCTCGCTTGAATAATTGGCTTGCGAGTAGTCACCCGTTGCAGCGGCGTAGGGAACGCCAACACCGGCCGCAATTAATCGGTAACTGGCCATCATGAGTTCATTTGCACCGCCCTGATCGGGTACGGCGGGAAGCTCAACGTCCTTCCCCTCTGGCAAGACAATAAGAGCGCCAGGCTCAAGGCCCGCGTTGAGCTCGGTCTGCGTTTGTGTACCGGTGTAGGGCGTCTCGCCGCGCGCATCACGGACAAAGCCAGCATGAAGTGCGGCCACCTTGGCGCGAACCAACATAGCATCAGCGAGCGCATCCAATTCTTTTGCTGCAAGCAGAACCGGCGCGAACCAAGAAATCCCGCGAAGCTGGCCGGGTACCAGCTGCCTAAAGCCGTGGATGATATCGCTGGCCGGGATACGAACGGGCGTGATCGACACCCCGGCCAACGCTACACCCTGGAGGTCAGGGCGTATCCAATAAGCACTCACGCGACCGTCGCGGTCGAGCTCAACGCCTTGGTGAATAATGGAAGTCGCTGTGTTGCGGGTATAGCTGCGATCGAGTTGGTCAGGATGTAGCCGACGCAATCGCGGTGTTTGATCCTCGCTGACAACAACGTTGAAAAGAAATTCGCCGTGGGTCACGAGATCGCGGACCGCATGCGCCTGAAGGCCATAGAAGTCGGATCGACCATCGGCATCTGCTTTATCGGTCCAAGCTTTGAAAGCGACCTGTAAGCGCTGCCTCGTCCGCTCTGTCGGATGCTCAGAACGCGGCACGATGCCGGCACCGACAAGGTTTGCCGTCAGGCTATCAATGATGCGAGAGCCGGTTGGCGTGTTCAGGGCGAAGTGGGTTGCCCGTGCACTGATCGTCGCGGCTTCGCGGTGCAGATCACCGACGCTGTTGATGCGCCGGTCATCAGCCCACCTTCGACCACCACCGGCCGCATCGAGCGACCTCTTCGATAACCCTAGTGCTTGTTTCAAGCGCTCAAGCATCTTCAGGGCCCTCGCCTTCGCCACGCAGGCCCTTCACAAGCGCATCAAGCATGATCGCTTTTGCATCTTCAGCCGTGGCTATCGATGGCCATCCCAGCTCTTTGAGAGCTGCGAATACCTCTTGTGCGATGATTGGGATGTAGATGACGGCAGCCGGCCTATTGTCGGTATTGAACAGGTGTCCAATCGCATCTTCTGCAAAGTGCATGCTCATCATCGGCTTCTCGCCATGACCGAACCGTACGGCGACTACAGTCGTCGGACGTTTGTCGGCGTTGGAGCCTCCACCACTCTCTTCTGATTGACACCAGTCGAGCCAATTTTCGAAGAAGAAATGGCCGTGTGAATCCGCAAACCAAATGGCATCGGCCGCCGGTATGCCCATGGTTGTAAGGTCGACGGCCATCCGGGCGACCATGATCTCCTTGGCGGTATACAGAGAGCGTTGGCCTTGTGCGGTGGCACCGTCCCTGACCTCCGCGTCCGCCATGAACCCATGGCGGTTGCGCCACGCCCTCCAAGTTACGGGCTTGATACCAGCAACGGCACAGAGAACAGACGCATCGTATTTTGAATGTTTTGCCATTGGGACGCTTATGACGGTGAATGTTCAGCTACCGATACAGACGTATCGCTCCGAAGTCAATCTTAGCGTTACGCCTGTATCGCAATAATTCACAACGCTGCTAAACTGGCTTTGAATTCCAAGGCTCATCGCACTTCAAAAATGCAACGAATTCATCAGTCGCAGGCCGCCAAAACTGGTCCGTGGATCTCGACTCGTTTCACAGGGACCTCGCGCTCAATGAGCGCAACGATGTCGGCAGCGCTCTCCGCTAAGTCCAAATATCGGAATGGATCGAGCCGGAGCGTGTCTTTGTGGACGACTGAACCGGGCACCTGACTCAAAAAACGGACAGCCGCAAAATGACAACGTTTGCTTGCACGTTCGTCGGCCATGCTGGGTTCCTCAGTAGACTGAGCGCTCTCAGTGAAGCGATAGGCCTGATCCAGACACGCGATAGCACCGCGTAGGGATGTTGGGTGAGAGAACGATAGCTGCAATCGTCTTGCATCCAACTTGTCGTAGATGTGCCTCTCGGCCGAATCCAACCACGCCAGATTGCATGATTTAGCAAGGCGAGCCTCGGATAAGCCGTCCAGGCAGTCCTCGAGCAGCAGGATCTCTTCCGCTATCGCGGCGCTTGGGCAGTTCGCATCCTCCGTCGGCAGATCGTCGGAAAGATCATGGGTCAAAGCGTCCGGGTTCACGTGGCAATTCATTGTTAGGCCTCCTTGTGCTATTGTCACAGGTGATTTTTGCACTTGTGAAATTATCACAACAAAGGTGACCTGTGAACCCTGCACAACTAAGGATGGCGAGAGGCGCGCTACGTCTCACCCTTGAAGCTCTCGCCAAAAAGGCTGGGGTGCATCGAAACACGATCTCAAACATTGAAACCGGGCGATACGCCGGCGACGCAGCCACAATGGGCGCACTGAGAAATGCGCTCGAAGAAGCAGGCATTCGTTTCATTGCGGAGAATGGTGGTGGGGCCGGAGTTCGGTTTTCCCAACCGGAAGGCAAAAGCGAATCAAGATCAATCACTTAGCTTTGCAAAGCTCTTTAAGATCATGATTCACTTGAATTTTTTCTTCAATTTCGCTATTGTTTCATTGCTAGACTGAGCTGGTGGTATGAGCCAGGGTAGGTCCTGCTTAAGGGGCGGGGTATCACCCCGCCCCTCGTCATCTGATGATCCCTTTGGGATCACGTCGATTGCATTCTTTTACCAATACATTTTCAAGCTGATTGAACGAGCGGTGATAGCGAAACTGTCTGGCGCGTGGTGTTGGCTTGTGCATTCGCAACAAGCCGTGCGCGTTGAAGTCACTAAGCTGAATAAAATAGCTTCCAACGGAGGATTTGAACCTCGGGTCTTCAATGATGCGGTCAATAGGGATGTTCTTTGTTGCGAGACCGGAATCCCAAACGCCGCGATCGCTTGGAATATAATTATGGACCCGCATGCGCCGAACCATGCGCGTGTATTGAAGCTCTTTTCCCTCATCGCAGATCAGGTAGGCGTAGCTATTCCAACTCTGCATCGTGCGGTTAACGCGGTTCAGCATTCGTTCAAACGCACGAAACTGATCATCATCATCGTTGCAGACGTTGATCATCCGAACACCGAATTTGGTCTTCATGTGCTCGACCACCTCAAAGTGCTTGTGAAAAATCTGCGAACGTATCCGACGAGACAGATGTCCAAGCACCCCGCGGGATCCGCGCCCGCTTAGAAACTCGGTTGCGTGGAGCTCCGCATATAAAGGGATTCGATGAGTATCCCGGAGGTGACCCCGCCACAGCTTTATGTAGGCGAAAGCTTCATTCCATTTGTCATGTGGAACAAGTAGCGCTGAAAAAACGTTTGTTGGGCGATCTGTGGAATCATCAATGTACAGGAAATACAAATCTCTGCTCAGCTCTTATCGGTCATCCACCGCGAGGGTACACGATTCCTTGTTCTTTGAGAGTTTGCTGGCGCTGAAGTTCTGTCGCTATCGGACGGAAGTCTGAGTTTCTTTCCGGAAATCTGTTCGCAAAGCAATCTCAAGTCTGCGCCATGCGCACGCAAGCCAGCTAGCGCTGCCATGGCGTACACGCGACAGTCTAAGGGCTCGTTTCTCACCCCCCGATCATGGATCCACTCAAGGCGCGCCACACCCTTGACGTACTTGCGCACCGCTCGCTCTGCGACCAGACCAGCGAACCAGTCATGATCTCTTGTGACTGGCACATGAACGACGCCCGGCCCGACACCTTCCTCCATCCTAAGGCGTCCCATGAGGGTGTGCTTTAAGTTGTCCACTCCAACGATATGGATTGGCGCAACCGACGCCCTGCGTGCTTTTGGAGGACGGCGCGGCCATGGCGGAACACCAGAGCCGCCGCGGCCCTTAATCGCCCACACACGTCGGTTGAGACGCGCAGCTGAGAACGACATCACCTCGCCTGTTCGGTGCCCTCCACTATCGATTGCCGTTGCGGCTATCGGCAATTCTGGCACATCTCGCAGGTGGCGGAACCGCCGTAACAGATGCCGGTCAAGCGCATCCCAAACACCAGGTTTTGAGGTATCGCCAGCGATAATCTGGTAGTCTAGTGACCAGCTTTCTTCGCCTATACCCCAACCCACGACCTCGAGTTCCAACCGATCATCCTGCACGTCCACGCCAGCCGTGATGAGCGCAACACCATCAGGCAGCAAATCGAACCAAGGCGTATCCGGCTCTTCTGCCCGCAATGCGATCGATTCCGCTGATAAAGGAGCTGTATCGCGATCCTCAAATGCTTCGCCTAGCTTGAGGTTGGTCCAAGTTTTCAGCCGCTCTGGATCTCGCTTAGATGCGAGGAAGTCAGCGGCAATCTCAGACCAAGGCTCAAAGGGACTGTAAAGCGCTGAAAGATGGAAACCCGCTGTTCGGCCATCACCCTCCGCCGTCGCGCGCCATTCGCCACGGCGCAGCATTTCAGGTTTGTCCCGTTCCTCAATGACGCAACCGTTCTGGCAAACGTAGTGGGCCTTTGAGGGCTGTCCTTCTGGCCATGCCACGCCCGACCATTTCAGCGTTTGGTGCGTTCCACATTGGGGACACGGGACATAGAAGCGCCTCTGATCACTCTCAAGGTAGGCTTTCTCAATACGGCTGACGCCTGCAATGGTTGGTGTCGAGATCATGAGGATCTTCCGCCTGCCGGCAAACGTAACGGTGCGCTGTATGGCCAAAGCCACAGGGTCGCCTTCGTCGCCGACGTCATGAGGGAAGGCATCCACCTCATCGAGCAGGAGATACCGCGCTGCCGTTGATCGAAGTCCTGTGGCAGAGTTGGCGCCGGTAAGAATCAAGGCACCCCCGGGAAACTCTTTCAGCGCAACAGTGTTTCCGCTGTCTCTCGATCGCGGCGGTGCAATCTTTCCGCTGATCGCTGGCGTATCTTCGATCAATGGATCAATGCGGGTTTTCGAGTTCCGCCGTACCATATCGATCGATGGCCAGACGCCGAGGATCAAGCCAGGCGCATGGTCGATCCAATAACCGATGGCGTTCAAACCAGCCTCGGTTGCGCCGATTTGGGCGCCTTTCATAAAAGCAATTCGCTCAATCCGCGAGCCGGTAGATGCCGCGTCCATGATTTCGCGAAGGTAGGGCACACGATCGGTTCGCCATGGCCTGGGTTCTGCATTTGATGCGGGGAGCAAACGATTGCGATCCGACCATTCAGACACGGTCATTTGTGGTTCTGGTCGAAGGCCTCGCAGCCTCGCCTCGCGCACCAGCTGCTCTGTCCGCAATGCGAGATCACTCATCGGTCACCACCTTCGACAGATTTGCGATCGACACCAGCTGTTCACGAACCAACCTGCCCAAGATGCCGACAACGGCAGCGAGTTCGGAATCCGTCTCGCGGGCAATCTCCGGTGCAACGCGGTTCACCCATCCTATCCATGCATCACGCTCGGTCCGCGCTTGAGCTTCGATCGCCAGCAAGGCCGCCTGGCGATCAATCAAGGTGCCTTCCAGCCGGTCCGCTTTAAGCTTTGCTATCTTCGCCTCTGCCTCGGCACGCTGCGACTTGTAGGGCATCTGATCGCCGGAGGATCCCAGTAGCCTCTTGCGGTTCGGATCGACGTTTTGAGCGTACCATTGCCTTCCGCGTTCAAGGCTGATCCGGCCATTTGGTTCGGTTGGAAGCCCATCAGCAATCATCTGTGAAACCCGTGTCGCTGAGATCCCCAACTGCTCGGCAAACCCGCGCTTAGAAAGGGTTTCGGCGGTTCCGCAGTCGATGCTTTCGTCAAAAAGTTTAGCGTCCATTTTCGCCCCCGCTAACAAACCGTAGGGGCGCGAATTACCCGCATGGCAGGCGTGCGGAAGGACCCAAAGTCCCTGATCATGGTAGCCGCCTCGCTGCGTCCATCAGCTCATAGACAAGCTCGGACTTCTCTTCGTGAAATGCTTCCGGGTTCGAATGGCTTGGGCGAAGCCGTGCCAAACGGTCAGCGATGGCAATGAGTGATTGCTTGAGCGCGCAGGCGTCGGCCCTGGTTACCCGAGACAACGCTCGTTGCCGTTCGGGTAGCGGTAAAACGGTCGATGAAGTTCTCATCTCGAAGCCACCGCGATTGCCTGGTTGTGAGGCTGCTCTTGGATGAGGCGCAAAGCCAAGGCACATCCTTCACCAGACTTATGGCGCTCAGCGTCGTAAGCACTTTGTTGGTCCTGTGTCGGCAGCATTGCGAAAGCCTCATAAGCGCCAGCTATGCGCTGAAGGTAAGCATCGACGCGCTTCAGGGCTTGATTGCTTGCTTGCTGTTCCCGCCTGATCGAGAGACCTCCATCGACAGGAAGAAGGAAGTGACCTTGGGCTTGGCGTATGCGGGGTCGCGCCCGTTTCTCCACATTCGTGGGCTTGGGTTCTTTCTTTGGGTTAGTTCTCTGGGTTTGTCGGACATTTTTGTCCGGTTGTTTCGGACATTCTTGTCCGGTTGTACCGGTCAATTTTGTCCGGTCAGTACGAGCTGGTTTGCTGCTAAACTTCGCTTCCCAGTCCGCCTTCAGAGACGCGAAAACATCCCATTGCGGGATATATCTAGCGGTCCCAGATCGCCCTCCATGGCTGACTTTCAAGATCAGCTTCAGGCTGTGGAGCTTCGCCGTGGCGCGGCGGACCGTCTTGTCCGGCAGATCCAAGAGCTTTGACAGCCGCGCGATACTGGGATTGCACCGACCGTCTTTCCGGTTGAAGTGCTCAATGATTGCAATGCCGACCCGCTTGTCAGCAGCACTCAGTTCGGGGTGCAAGCCAAGCATCATGTGCGCAGCAAGGGTGTTGATTTCCGAAAGCATTACGCCACCCCACACCCAGCGAGAATGGGCGTAGCGCGGACATTCTGCGGACAAGAATAGCCTCGCGTCCGCTGGAAAGCATCCAAGTTATTGAAATCATTGGCGCACCCGACAGGATTCGAACCTGTGACCTCTGCCTTCGGAGGGCAGCGCTCTATCCAGCTGAGCTACGGGTGCGAGCCAAGGTGGTGTAGCGGAGTTAAGGTTGCCGTTCAATGGCGTATCAGCGGCCAACCTGCGCGATCTGAACCGTTGTGAGGTCCGTCCGACGACCGCTGCTTGCAGCGGGCAATTGACGGCCTTTGGCAGCCGCGCCACCATTGTTTCGGTTGTGATTCTCTTTGAAAGCACCTTGCGGGCCCGGCCGCATCGTAAGCGCTCTCACACAGACAGCTTTGGTGATGAATAAACCCGACACCTGCCCCGCTCACGCCAACACGCCAGTCGGGGAAACGGCCCGCACCATGCGCAGTGAAGATTTTCCTTTGCCTGCGTCCAGCGGGACTGCGCCCTGCGGATTGACCTTTTACCGCATCCATAGCGATGCGCCTGAAATCCGACCTGCACGGGCGCCGCGTCTCTGGATGGACAACACGCCCGACCGCTTTGCGTATCGGTGCTTGCCGCTGTCGATCGCCAACGCCACCGGTTGGGAAGTATCGGTGCCCGTAGGGCTGCGCGTCAGTTGGAACGGCGGTGATAAAATCGACGATATGCGCGTCGAAGCGCTGAAACCGGAGGAGCAGCCGCGCGTTGATCGGCTCGCAGGGTCACATTTTGGGTCCGGTGTTCTGACCTTCCATACGGGCTATGTTATGCGGACGTCAGAAGGTTGGGGTTTGTGGGCGCGAGGCGCGCCAAACACCTTGAAAGATGGTATCGCGGCGCTCGACGGGCTCATCGAAACCGATTGGCTACCGTTTCCTTTCACGATGAACTGGAAATTCACGCGGCCCGGAATCGTCACCTTTAACGAGGGCGACGTCTACTGTTTCGTGACCCCTACGCCGCATCACGCGCTTGAGGCCATCGAGCCAACGATGGTGCCTCTCGACAGCGATCCGCATTTGCGCGCGGAATACGAGGGCTGGTCCGAAGCGCGGGCCGATTTCAATGCCAAGCTGCACGCTCGGGAACCGGAAGCCATGAAACAGGGCTGGCAGCGCAACTACATGCACGGCCGCATGCTTGATGGCGCGCCCGCGCCGGTCAAGCATGCAACCAAACGCAAGCTGAAGGCGCCCAAGAGCCTGTAAAGGTTGCAAACGCCCAACGAGAAAACCCGCCTCCTGCTGGGGAGGCGGGTTTTGCTGTCAGATGGACACGTTCTTATCGGGTCAAGCGCAAACGTCGGATATCGGCAGCGATATCGTTGAAGCTTTCAACAAGTGCGTCGGCGTCGCTTGGCTCGAAGTACATGTCCGCCTCGGTCGCGCAATTGCGGTAGAGATTGCGCAGGCTGGCTGGAATGCCACCACCAGGATCGAACATCACCGTGTACACAATGATCTCACGACCATTGGCCTTCACCGAGTTGCAGACTTCGCGCAACTTGCTGTCAAGCCGGTTGATGGCTGCCAATCGCGTGCCGCCCAGACGTCCTCGACCCAGATAGCCATACGCTCCAAAATCGGCCTCGTTGTAATCATTGTCCTGAGGCTGAACGTCGTTGATGCCATCGGTCATCAAGATGATGATCTTGCGACTGTTGTCGGGGTCGTAGGGAAGACCCTGGGTGAACGGAACTGCGGGTGACAGAACGCGCCAACCCCAAGCCATCCCAAACGCGGCATTGGTTCCGGCGGCACCCTTTGCCTCAAGGGCAGCAATGCCCGCATTGAGTGGCCCTATGTCACCGGTCAGAGCGACGATCGGGTTGGGACAGGCCGCGTTTGGACCCTGTTCGATAAACGAGCCATAGTCGGAATCAAGCGCCTCGTCGCGATACTTCCAAACCCAAGCCTGGTGACGACCATCCTCGCGATCGTTGGCGTTTGGCCAGCTCAGCCAGTTCGGCAAGTTGGTCTGCAGGTAGTCGTTACGCGAGTGCGCAAGCGGGTTTGTCTGACCGCCAGCATCATCGCGCTCATCCGGCCACAGGTAAGGCACCCAGCGGCTATCGGGGTTGGCGCCTGGTGGCGTGTCGCGGGTGTCGAATGGTTCCGGCCGTGCTTCAACACACCCCTCCCATGCTTCGCCCATCGCGTTGAAAAGATCGAAGTGGTTCACCTGGTTCGGTGTCTGCCCATTGCATTCGGGATCACCCCAAGCCGGTCGGGGGTCGCCCGGACGCGGCCCATTACCATAGGGCCAGCGACCAACAGCGTGGGCCTGTCCAACACCGATCAATTCACCGACGATCTCGCCAACCATCTGCGAGCGGTCGATCACCATGTCGAGGACGGACGCGTTGGACGATGCAACCGTTTCATCGTGCTGCGCGGTCAATACCTCGCCTTCAACCGGCGCACCCATGTAACCCCAATCCGAACTTGGCGGAGGTGGCGGTGGCGGAGGAGGAGGTGGTGGTGACGGCGGCGGGGGTGGCGGTGGCGGTGGCCCCGGCGGCGGCGGAGGTGGTGGTGGCGACGGCGGGCCTGGCGGCGGCGGCGGGGGTGGCGGCGGCCCCGGCGGAGGGGGCGGCGGCCTGCAGCCTGCGTTCCAAGTCCGGCCTTCAAAGTTCTCGCCGTGATGGCGCGCGTTCCCGGCGGTGTCCATCCAGCTAAGCTGCGTCGGGCCGTTACCGATGTTGACCGTATAGCGGTAGGGCACCAACGCAATGCGGGCATCGTCGATGCGGTTCCGACCGTCAAAGATGATATCGACGAAGTCATTTGCTGCTGTTCGCAACGCACCAATGTTCGGGCGCATCGACCCCGTAACGTCAAGAACAAGCGCAATATCGGTGAAGATCGAGTTGTTGACCGCTTCGGACGTGACGGCCCAATTCAGCTTATCAATGCCAATAATCGGCAAGACGGTCGTATCCGTCTCGCCGTTGACATCCACCCGTACGCCGGAGCGGTCTGCGTTGATCGTCAATGTGAAAGGGATACCCCGCAGGTCCGTGGGCAAGTTGGCATCGAGATAGTCACGGACAACTTGGTTGACCTGTGCATCCGACAAACGCAGCGATCGCACCGCCGCGAGAGCGGCAGAATCCGCTGCGGCGAGTGTGGTTGATCGATCCTGGCTGACGCGGGTGTAATCGACAGCGGAGCCAGCAAGGCCGACGATGGGGATCATCGCAAGACCAAAGATCACGGCAACTGCGCCGGAGCGATCGCCAGCCATCCGGTCGATAGCGCGCCGTGTCACGCCAATGGCGGCGCTCGAAAGTGCGGTGGTGGATTCGTAGAGACGACGAAGAACGGTCATGGTTCGGTGCCTTGTGCGTGGCCCCGCGTGGGGACAATCAGCTCGGCACACTGAACCGGAAAACTTATAAAATCTTATCGATTGGGATCACGAATTGTCCGTTACGTTAGGAGAGCGTTAGTAACGGTCAATGCGAAAGCCGATTCCTCAGAATTTCCAGTGCGTTACGCGACGACAGCGCTCGGTGGAATAGGCGGTTTGTGTCATACAAAAAACGCCGACACGGGCGTGTCGGCGTTCGTAACTTCAAGCTGAATGCCCTCAATCGTTAAACGGCGCTCGAAATCCAGTTGGAAAGATCTGTCTTCGATCCGGCCCCAACCTTTTGAGCAACAGGTTGACCACCCTTGAAGGCGACAAGCGTTGGCATCGACATGATCCGAAGTGCTTGAGCGGTCTGTTGATTGGTGTCGACGTCGACTTTCGCAATCTTTACCTTGTCGCCCATCTCCTCGGCAATTGCCTCCAGATGCGGGGCGATCATCTTACAGGGGCCGCACCATTCGGCCCAGAAATCAACAATAACGGGTACGTCGGACTGCAGCACTTCTGCTTCGAAGGTTGCATCGGTAACGGTAACGGTGGCCATGCCAGTTCTCCAAGAACGGCGCGCAACAAGCTTCTACGCACGGGCGCGCCAGGGTTTCGTCAGTTGACGCGAAAGTAGGAATGGCAGCGAGAGCCGTCAAGCAAAGTCGGGCGCTTTCCCCACCCCCTCACGCAGCTGTGTTTGGTGCCTGAAGTTTGAGTGCCTGAAAAGCTGACCGCAGCAAATGGTTCGGTAGCCAGTCGATCCGCGGCGCTGCTGTCCAAAGCAGTCCGCATTGCACCGATCTATCTGGATAGAGGCCAGACAGCAGAGCGGCGTACACGGCCATTTGAGCCACGTAATCAGGCGCCGCATCCCCAAGCTGATCCGCCGGAGGCACGTTTGCGTTGGTTTTAAAGTCCACAGCCAAGACACGATCGGGCACAATCACCAGCCGATCGATAGATCCGGAAATCGTGCGGATTGCGCCTTCGGCATCGCGAAGCTGCCCGCGCAACGGAACCTCGCTGCGTGCAACGGCGGTGGTTCCGGTCGGATACAATTGGGACGCATCCGGCATGGCACGCACACCAAGGGCTTGAGCCAACGCTTCACCCACCCGCGCCTCGCTTAGGGCCGCAGACCCATCGATTTGGTCCCCTGAAAGTGTTTCTGCCAGGGATCGGGCACGCCCTCTTGTGGGTAATGATGAGCTTTCCAGCAAACTGTGAACAAGAGTTCCGAAGGCCAGCGCATCGCCCCATCTCGCGGGTTCGACGCGCGAAATGGTGGTGATGTGACGGTCGGCTTCATTGGTCGTCAGCCACGCATCCGCACCCGTCTGTGCGTCGCGCCGTGCAGACGACGGGCGCAGCGGCGCACTTGGATTGAGGGGTTGGAATGGCGCATCCATCTCCGCGCGCAGCGCCGCCATCTTTTTTTTGTCGGGCAGACGCGCGACAGCGGACTTTTCCGACGCCACGGGTATCAAGCGCAGCGCTTCATCAAGGGTTGTCGTCTCTGCCGGCCAGGGCGATGCGCGCCATAACCTGATCGAACCGTCCTTACCCTCGATCAACGGGCCGACATCGCGCGCATCCTCGCCGAGAGCACGGTCCACCAGCGCATACCAACTTTCGAGCGGCGGCTCCGTGTTTCCTTTCTTGCCGCTCAAGTGCCCAGTGACGATCAGTTGGTCGCGAGCACGGGTCATGGCCACGTAAAGGAGACGCCGGTACTCTTGCATCTGCAGCAGCGATAGGCGGGCCTTGTCGTCTGCATACGCCAAACCCGCAGCACCGCCGCTAAGCGCAAGTATCGGGGGCGACTTGCGGTTGTTGCCAGCCGATGCCGGTTCCTCGTCGAACCTGACAACACCAGTCGGCGCCTTGGGCAAGGTGCACGTATCAACAAGATACACGCACTTTGCCTCCAGCCCCTTCGAGCCATGCACCGTCATGATGCGCACGGAGCGTCCTTGGGCTTCCATGTCTCGCTTGATGGTGATCTCCGACCGGGCGAGGTCATCTGTGAAGGACTGAAGACTGGCGAGCCCAGTTCCTGCGCGCGCCTCTTGGGATCGTGCCAACCGAAGAACCTCTTCGAGGGGGTCGCGAGCGTCTTCACCGAGCCGCCGCATGAAGGCTCGCATACCACCGTCTCGGCCCAGGACAAGGCTGAGAAAAGCGAATGGTGTGGCCTGGTCGGCCATCGCGCGCCAGCGCGCGAATCGTTCGGCCGCCTCCCGGATATTTGGATCGTCGCTGGGTCCGTTCAGCGCATCAATGACGAAGCCGGTTCGCTCGGCGCACAAGGCTTCTAGATGCTTGTCGTCAAGCCCAAGCAAGGGGCTCTTCAGCAGCGTCGCGAGCGTCAGATCATCCTCAGGCAGGAGTACCGCGCGCATGAGCGCTATGACATCTTCAACGGCAATGTGGTCGGTCAAGGTCAGACGATCGGCACCTGCAACCGGGATGCCCACACGTTTCAGAGCGCGGTTGAGGGTGTCGAGCATATCGCCGCGACGGCGTAGCAGGATCAGGACGTCAGACGGCTCGGCACCGGCCGAAATTTGCTCTTTGATGCGGCTCGCGATTGCGTGTGCAAGCAATTGGTTGGGCGGATCGGGAAGGTCGAGCGGTTGCGTCCAGTCCTCAGGCTCATCGCTGTCGGTACCCACAATAACCGGCCAGAGTTCCACCAGTCCGGGATCATGCCGGTTGGCCTCATGGATAAGCTGATCAGCTCCGCCGACCCCGTCGCGGGCGTCTGACTGTTCGAAAACACAATCGACAGCTCCGAGAATATCGGGCGACGACCGGTAGGACCTGCGCAGCGGCACCCGGTCGTGAAAAGCTGCACCCGTCGCGGCAGCTTTGCGCTCAAGCGCGCGGCGCGTCCCGTCAAAATGCCGGGGGTCCGCCCCCTGAAACGAGAAGATGGACTGTTTTTCATCGCCGACGGCAAAGAAGGTCGGCGGCATGCCCTGCCGAGCGCCTTCGCCCGCGAAAAACTCGTCAGCAAGCGCATTGATGATGGACCATTGCTGGGGCGAGGTATCTTGAGCTTCATCGACCAATATGTGGTCGATACGCTGGTCCATCTTGTACCGCACCCAGTCGCGCGCTTCAGAACGCTTCAACAAACCGACCGTTCGCGCAATCAGGTCATCAAAATCCAGCGCGCCCGCGCGTACCTTGAGCGCTTCGAAAGCCGCTAATGCCTCCAGGGCAAGCGTCATGAGCTCGGCATACCCCTTCTGCGCAAACAAAGCCGACGCGCGCTGCTGCTCGCGCTCCAACCGCTCAAGAACGTCGGGGAAGCGTGCTTGCAAATCCTTACCGAAATACTTGCCGAATTTGCGGGCCTCACCGTTCTTCTTGAACAAGGCTGCCTGGTAAGCCGATAGCCGGCCAGCAGCACCCTGTGAGTGCCTCGCGTCATGCAAGTGAGCCGCGTTTTTGCGATCGGTATCTGTTCCACCGACCTCCGCAAACTCAAAGAGCGCTTCGACGTAGTTTTCTGGCAAATGCGGTGAGGCGTTGAGCGGCGCTTCAAGCGGCATTCCTCCGATGTCGGCGTCTGATAGAGCCACATGTGCGCCATGGGCATTGAGCAGAAATTCTAGCCTTTGGTCCTTTGTCTCCAGCCTTTGGCCCTTGGTCTGCAGACTGGCCTCATCAAATGCTCGCAGGAGCGCGTGACGCTCGGCCAAAACAGCGTCGAGCTGCTCCTCAAGGGTGGTTTCGGCGCGGGTTTCCAAAGCCGCTTCAAACGCAGCGGTCAGCGCGGGGTCGGTACCGCGCGCCGCACGCATAATCACAGCGTCGCGCGCCTGCGCTTTCAACTCGTCCGCGTCGCGGTCATCAAGAACGGTAAAAGACGCTGAGACATCAGCTTCAAGCGGAAACTGGTGCAGCAGACTTTCACAGAATGCGTGGATCGTCTGGATTTTCAAACCGCCCGGCGTTTCTAAAGCGCGTGCGAAAAGCGTGCGTGCGCTCCGCAAATCGGTGTTCGAGAGCCTCTTTTGTAACGGGTCCAAGGCGGCAAGTTCGGCTGCCAGCGCCTTATCATCAAGCCGGGTCCAGGCTGCCAGTGCGTCGAACACGCGCTTTGCCATTTCAGCAGCGGCGGCCTTTGTGAAGGTCAGGCACAAGATGTTGGATGGATCGTTACCCGCCAGTAACAGGCGCAGCACGCGGGTCGTCAGAACGGTGGTCTTGCCTGAACCGGCGTTTGCGCTCACCCAGGCGGATGCACGGGGGTCCGATGCGCGAGCCTGGTAAAGCGCGCTCGGGTCGCGGGAGGCGTGCGGGAGCTCGTGGTTTGCAACGTCGGTCATCGCCGCCCTGCCCCATCCATCTCAACGTCCACCGACACTTGCCAGGCCTTGGCGCGGGACAGGTGATGATAGTCGCCCTCAAAGCGCGTGGTCATCGGGCGAACCAGGGGCCTGAACGGCGCGCCCAGCAAGAACGATGACCACAGTGCCTCCAGTTGTTCCAGCGCGTAAGCAGGTCGCAGCCGGTCCGCGTCAAACGCCCTCGGCTTCAGAGCCTCTTTGGCTTTGCCCAGAAGCAAGTAGCGCCCAACCGCGACCGGCGGTGAGGCCAGCTGCTCGAAACCACCGGCTTGAAGCATCGCTGCCGACAGCGGCAATTGGGGCGCCAGCCCGGCATCAACCTGCTTTTCGCTCGGTGCATCACCGGTCTTGAAGTCGGTCAGTACCGCGCTGCCGTCATGGTGCAGGTCGATCCGGTCGGCCCGACCGCTCAGGACACAGTCGTGGCCCACGAACGCCAGTTCCATTCGCCCTGACACCTCCGCAAACCGGCGGGCAATGTCCGGCTGTTCGGTTTCTTCATGATCAAGATAAGCGCGCTCCATCAGGGCCAAGCGACGCTGCCAAAAGGCTGCAATGGCTGGAAACGCCTGAACCTGCTCAAGCAGCGAGCGCGCGTGCCTTTCGTAAGCCTGCGGCCATGCACTGACGGGCAGACGATCCAGATCGTGGGCCAGTCGTTGCAGGAGAGCATGGACAATTTCGCCGCGTTCGCGACCGCCTGGGGGCTCAGCAAGACCTGGCGCAGATTCCAGTCGCAAAACGCGTTTGGCAAAGATCGCGTACGGGTCCCGGATCAGTGTTTCAACGTCGGTGATCGACAGACGCGTCGGCGGTTTATTGGGGCGCGGTGCGGGGCGCTCCTCGGGCTGAAAACCGTCGGCGTCGTCCCATCGGCTTGCCATCTCCAGCAGCGGCGCTGCTTCGGCGCGCAATGTCTCGTTGGCAGCTTCTGGCAGGTACGCCAGCAACCGTTGAAGCCAGCGTGATGCAACGGTCGGTGCTCCATCCACCTTAAGGGCACGGGTTAACGTGACTTCGGGCGTTCCCAGCGCCTGCTCGAAATCGTGGGCCGACAGCCCGATGCGGCGTTCGGGAAGCGCTAGCTCCATCCCTGCCATCATGGCACGGGAGACAAACGGGTTCGCACGCGGAAGGCTCGGCCAATTGTTCTCATTCAGACCGCCGAGGATGATGTGGTCCACCGGCTGTAAACGCGCCTCAAGCGGCCCCCAGATAACCGCGAGGGCACTTCCGATACCACGTGGCCGCACCGTGCGCTCGTCCAGCAACGCTTCAAAGACGGCGCTCGCCTCGTAGGGATCAAGCGCGAGCGCGATGTCTTCCGTCTCAGCCAATGCCAGGTGATGATCGGCGAGCGCTTCTCCCGCTGGTCCATAGTACAGTGGGTTAGGCGCTTCAGGGTCAGGGCCTTCACACAGGCTCTCACAGCAAGCAAACAGTGCCCTGCCAAACACAGCGATGTTGATTGGTGAGCCGGCTTCAACAGAGGTGGCGAGCGGCGCAAACGCCTCCTCGAGACGCTTCAACAGGTTCAGCGCTCGTCTATCATCCTGCGGATCCGTGCGCTTACGAAGCGATGGGATATGATGTTTGCCGTCATCCTGTGCCTCCGATCGTTCGGCGGCGCGCTGCGCGATCACCTGCCGGATGGCATCCAAACCGGGCGGCAGGGCCGGGCCGCGCAGCGCCAGGCGCTCCAGCAAGCGGGCATCAGCACGGGTTTGCGACCGTTCCTGCCCCAGCGAACACAAAGGATGCTTGAGCAACGCCAGCAATGGAACCGCTGCAAATCCGCTGCTGAGCGCCTCAGCTGCGGCCAGCATCAGTCGGCTTGGCATGGTTTCGCGAAGCGGAGTTCCGGCGGAATCGTCAGCTGTCATGCCGAAGCGCTGCAGATCGTATTGAACGCGTAAGGCCAAATCCCGGTCGGGTGTTACCAGGGCAACCCTTTGCCCCTGCGTCACGCTCGCCTTCATCTGCATCGCGATCGCAAGGCTTTCCACCCCTTCAGTGGGCGCTTCGATAAATTGGACGCCATTGATCGCAGCGGCAGCCGGTTCTGCGGATGGCCGATCGTCTGACCATGTGTGGGTGGCCGACGCAGGAAGCAGCGCATGCGAGACGGTTGCCCGCCGAGCCATTGGGGCTGGACCGAGCTGCACAACTTCATCTGCGCGCGCGCGCATTGTTTTGAGCAACCGCGCGAGGCCATGCTGTGGATGGCTGGCGCATGCCGGTCCGTCATCGGCCAATTGTCGGAACAGCTCGTCGCTTAAAGATAGGTCTAGCCCGGGCAACACAACGGCACCTCCGGGCGCACGCGCGATCGCCGCCAAAAACCTGGCTGTAGCCGGAATTGACCCGGTCGAACCAGCTGCGATCACCGGCGCGTCTGGTGGATGACCAATGAGGTGATGTGTTCGCGCATCGAGGATCAGGCGCCGGTGTGTCGCGGCATCAACAGCACCCTCCTCGGCAAGCAGAGCCGGCCAGTTCTGCGTGACCACCGTCAACAAGGTCGAGGTGACCTGCCAGTAGGCAGCATGGTCCTCCGGAACAAGATCAAACAGTTTCTGCCAGTCGCTTTCCTCGGTCGCCACCTGATCGATTAAGGCCGCCAATGCCCTAGCTAAATGGGTGCTTTCGACGCTTGACTGAGGGAAAACCGGGTAGTCGGCAACCGAAGCGTTGCGCATCGCGCCCGCGAGCGCTGCACCAGCTTTATCGATCATGCGCGTCAGGAGCAGCCTGCGGCGGAGCGTCGACATCGCGCGGGGGGTTGCGCCCTGTGGGACGGTAATGGGATCGCGTTGAGGCTCATCGCTGAGGTCGGTGAACTGCTCATCTTCATCCATATCGGCAAGGGTGCGAATACGTGGCAGCAGCGCAGTTCCACCCATTTCGGCCGTAAGGGTTTCGGCGAACGCACGGGCTGCCCGGCGCGTGGGCAAGTAAAAGATGGTATCGAGCTGCGTTAGCGGATCGCTGCGCGGGTCCGCTCCGTCCTGTGACAGATCGCCGGACAGCCAACTCTTGGCCAATTGGCGCAAAAAAGGCGTGCTGGGAGCGATTGTGAAGAGACTGGGCGCCACATCATCCATAGCTGCAGGGTGGCGGGCGACGTTACCAGTGTCCAGCCTTCGCGAGCGCCAGTTCAGCTGTTTCAATGGCTTCGGCTGTTCCAACGGTCAGCCATAAGCCTTCAAGAAGCAGGCCGAAAAGCCGCTTCCGTTCGAGGGCGCGGTCGAACAGCAGGTTGAGAGAGAACGCCGTATCCGGCGTGCCCTCGAACAGATCGGCGCGCATGATGGCCGTTCCGGTGTAGTTGTAGGGCGCGGGAGCCTCCGACCGGCGTCTCAGCAGCCCTTCATCATCCATCGTAAAATCGCCGGGGTGCCCGCCTAATCCGATGGATTGCTCGCGCCGGGAGAGCAGGAGCAGAAGGTCCATGCGTGTGGGATCGTAGGTGTCATGGAGCCGCCGCAAAGCGGTTGCGTCTCCGACCCAGAAGCTATCGGCGTTGGTGGTAAAAAAGACATCGCCATGCTTCCGCAAAAGGGGCAGCGCTCGCTTGACGCCGCCGCCGGTCTCAAGGCGTTCGCTGATTTCGGTAGAGATCGCCACGGTCGGGGGCGCGGGACGCCGCGCAATGTGTTCTTCAATCTGGTCAGGCAGATGATGGGTGTTGATGACCGCTCGCGTTACGCCAGCATCCGCAAACGTATCAAGCACACGGTCAAGCATGGTCTGGTTACCCACGCGAACCAAAGGCTTCGGGATTGTGTCGGTTAAAGGGCGCATGCGGGTTCCCAAACCCGCTGCAAGAACCATCACAGGCGGCATGGTCTGGCTGGACATTAATCAACGTCGCCGGGCAGAAGCGCTTCATAATGCGGGCGCAAGGGCGCAAGGGCTGGATGGGTAAGCGCTTGTCGCAGATAGGTTTCGATGCGCGGCAGATGCGCCAGATATTGCGGTTTGCCGTCGCGCTCATTCAGTCGAGCAAAGATTCCCAAAATCTTGGTTCCGCGCTGGGCCTGCATGAGCGCGAGGGATTGTCTCAAAGCTGTTTCATCAAACCCATGCTCAAGCGCTTGCCGCATTGTCCTGTAGTGAGACAACATAGTGTCCTGCAGTGCTGGGCTTATGGTGACCCGTGCGTCATGGATCAGGGAGGCAAGGTCATAAGCTGGCGGACCCATCAAAGCGTCCTGGTGGTCGATGATACCAATACAGGAAACGCCCTCTTGTTCACCACGCCAGATGATGTTGGGCGAGTGGTAATCGCGGAGAACCAGCGTTCTTTGCGCCGTTTCGAGGGGGTCGAGAAGCGCCTGCCACGATGCAAAAAACGCATGGCGATCAAAAGCTTCGATCGGTGCGCCTGCGCTGGCACGGTGCCGGATGTACCAGTCGGGGCACAGCGATATCTCGGTCAGAAATACCTCCGTGTCGTAGGCGTGCACGGTATGCCAGTCGCCTTTTTGGTGCGGTTTCGACACGTCCGCCCTTATGGCCGACCCATCGAGCCCTCGTCCGGGTTTTTGTCGCGAATTGGAACCGTCATGGCCGGGCCACGCATCGGTCGAGATCGGCAGTTCAGCGTGCCAGTCCTTTGCATGCATCTCGGCGAGCGCATCGGCAGCAGCACAATAGCGCTCGGCAATGGGCTTACCGTCGGAATCAAGAACGCCGTCGCTGCCAAGGTTCTCGATGACCAGCAGACCGTGATCGCGGTCCGCAGCGTGGATGGCGGGTGCGGCCAGACCGTTAGCGCGAAGGGCGGTTCCGACTGCAATGAATGCGTCCACGTCCTCGGCGAGATGAACAAGTTGGCTGTAAGGCTTTTCGACAATGCCCGCCGGACCGAGATCGACCCTGACCGGTGGCCCGTCAGGGCGCCGCGGCGCGTCCATCACGATTGGTGCGTCTGGCGTCCAACCAAGGCATTCATAGCGTCGGGCGGATGCGTCCCCCGCAAGCCGAACGCGGTCAGCATGGGCGTAGCCTGAACCGTCGAGAAAAGCCCGGACACGGGCGGAATGCGCCAACGCCTCGAGCATGGGATCAGGACCATGAAGACGCGCCAGTCTGCCACCGGATGGCGAAATGGACAGTGTCAGGTGCAGTGCGCCGACAAACGCGTCGTCCCCTGCGCGATCCGGCCACTCGATAAGCCGAATGGCAGGATCATCCGGGTCATCAAGACCCAGTTCCTGCAGTTCGGAGGGATCACTGAGACGATAAAGGTCTGCATGGATGACGGAGGGTACGGGCTCGGAATAGGGCTGAACCAGCGTATAGGTTGGCGAGGGGACCTCCAGGACCGGGTCGCGCGCCAGCGATCGGATGAAGGCACGGGCGAAGCTGGTTTTTCCGACCCCAAGGTCGCCATGCAGGGCGATGGTCCAGCCCGGCTTTGCCACCATGGCCATATCCTGCGCGAAACGCTCCGTCGCGCCTTCGTCTGGCAGGTCAAATTCAAAGCGTGGACGATCAGCTACAGACAGCATCAACTCGCCTGCCCTATTCGGCGGCGCTCTTGACCCGCGCGGGACCGGGCAGAAGACACCGCACGACGGTGCCCAGGCCTTCGCGAGACCACAACTCCACGGAACCACCGTGAAGCTCGACGAGAGCGCGCGACAAGGTCAGCCCCAGCCCGGCTCCGGTTCCATGACGGTTGCTGCCGGTCTCGAAAGGCTCAAACGCTGCCGCGGCTTGCTTGGCGTTCATGCCCGGGCCGTGATCGATCACCAACAACTCGATCCACTGCCCATCTTCACGCGCCAGCGCGCGCGTGCGCACACGGATACCGCTGCCAGGTTTGGAAAAGCTGATCGCGTTGGACATCAGGTTGTACAGCACCTGGCGCAAACGTGTCCGGTCACCCATAAGGTGTGGCACCGAGGGATCAAGCTTGCGGTCAACGTGCATACGGCCATCGGAGATGCGCGTCTCAATGCCTGCCATGGCTTCATCGATCAACGCATCAGGATCGACCTTGTCGAACGACAGCGCCAACATGCCCGCGTCAACGGTTGCGAGATCGAGGATCGAATCAACAAGCACCTTGAGCGTGTTGGTCGACGCCCGGACGTAGCCCAGATACTCACTCTGACGCTCGTTCAGTGGCCCGGTATCAGGGGTCAGAAGAAGTTCGGTGAACCCAACAATCGGGGTCAGCGGCGACCGAAGCTCGTAGGAGACATGCTTGATGAAAGCGGTCTTGATCCGGGCGGCTTCCTCAAGCGCAGCATTTGATTCGCGCAGCGTGTCCTCAACGGCAATCGCTGCGGTCACATCATCAGCGGTCAGCATGGTTGCACCGCCCGGCAATGGCGTGACCAGCAGATCAACAACACGATCATCGGTGAGCTGCATACGCGTTGAGAACTCTTCGCGCGCATGACCCAGCGAGCCGATCATCCCGACGATCCGGTCGACGACATGGCGATCACGCACAGCCTCACGGATCGGCGTCGTCGTGACCTTGGCATGGCTACCAACCGCCATTTCTCCGTCCGACAAGCTCCAAAGCGCGCCGAATGCGGGATTGATGAGCTGAAGGCACCCGTCGGAGCCAAACACCGCAACGCCCTCACGCAACGCCTCGAGCGAGGCTTTTCTTGCTTGCGTTTCAGCGGCGAAACGGCTGGTCAGATCATACTTTTCAGTTTCATTTTCAAACAGCCAGATCGCACCGCCGTCACCGCTGGGGGCAAGGATGACGCGCAGATAGCGGCCATCGTGCAGTTCCCAGTCCTCCGTAAGCGGCCTCTCCGCACGATACACCGCCGCAAACGGGTCTCGCCAGCCGCGATGGTGGCCACTTTCGGGCATCTGGCGGGTGGACTTGATGTAGGTAAGAACGGTGGATTCATGGGGTTTCTCGTCGAGAACGCGACGCTGGAAGCCGAACAGCTGCGCAAAGGCTTCATTGTAGAAACTGACATGCCTTTCCGCTGAAAACCCAATGACGGCTGTGCGCATCGTGTTGAGGATCTGCGCTTGATTGCGGTGAACCTGCTCAAGGGCAGTCTCAAAGCGCGCTTTCTCGGAGACGGGCCGCGCGAAGCCAGCGGTCAGAACGCTGCCGTCACCACCGTCGAGGCGAAGATGAACAAGCTGATCGCCCGCCGGTTCGACATCACCCAATTCGTCGCGACCGCCGGGGACAGGCGGGGTGATTTGAACAAGGGCCTGCCCGTCGGCATGCATCGCCTCGACATCTGACCATTGCGCCTGTTGGCCGACGACCGCATGCGCCTTGACCAAGCCGCTTGAATTGCCATCGGTGCCTGCGCCACGAGCCTTGAAGGCCTCGTTAGACCAGGAAACAAGCCCGGACGCATCTGCCGTCCATATGGGAAAATCAACCGCGTTCAGAAGCTGCTTGAGCCGCTGGCTTTCCGCCTCAAGATTGGCGCTCAGATGCAGCGCCTCCGCAAAGTCACGCTGGAGCCGCGAAAGATCGCGCAACCGCACAACAAGCCGCGCTCCGACGGGCCGCCCTTCGGCGTGGATTAATGTTCCTGACAGGGTCCGCGCGTCAGTGCTGAAACCTTTGCCCGAACCGCGAAGTTCGGCGATAGCATCCCGCAAGGCTCGGCCGTCCGCGGGCTCGATCCAGCGGGAGAAATCACGCAGAACGGCAGGGTCGGCCGGAAGCGCGGTGCGATCGACCGGACCGTGCACAACGCGCAGCGCGCCATCGTCCACGAGTTCCAGCAGACCATCGCCGGACGTTTCCACCATTGCTTCTGCCAAGTCGAGGTCGTTGCGCAAGACACTTGCTGCCTGCTGAACGTCCGCGGTCTTACGGGTCAGCCTGCGCAGCGCCGCAAGCGCAAGGACCATGCCCGTCAGCGCGACCATGCAAACACCGGCCACAACGGAGGAGGCGACAATCAGTGTTGGTGCCGATACGCCATCGATAAGACCCTGTACCGATGCTTGAGCGGGCAACGCCGTCTGGGCGTGAGCGCTCGCGGTCCCCAACACAAGCCCGGCGCTTGCAAAGGCAGGCTTGAACGGGAAGCTGAGGAGCGAAACAGCGCGTGGCCCGGAGGCAGCAGACACGCCCGGTTTCAGCGTGTAGTCGCAAGGCCGTTCATGTGCGCCATACCGCTCCGTCACGTGCACATGCTCCTGCCCGCCCAAACTCGTGTTGATTCCCGCGGCTCCGCCTCATCCACAAGCGAGGACAGTGGGGCCGAACAATGACGCACTTGAAACGTTGAAACTGCCGCTTTCCCGAACCCACGCAAGACGCAGATGGGAAGCGGCGGAGCACAGCGCGAGCGAGCGCTGAGGGTGGCGGCCCGAATACGCGGGACCGGCGCACCGAATCACCGGCACCATAGAGGGACGCGGAGTCGCGATGAAAGTGAACGAAACGGCAACATTGAGAATGCTGATTCAAAAGTCACACAGCATTTTGAGGACAGTGGATGGTAAAGGACCGCGCAGCGCCTTCCTTGTCATATCGTGCCAGTGGCAATCCTCCGTCGAGGCTTCAGAAAGACAAAAAGGGCGCCCACGACATTTCGTGGCCGCCCTCGTCTTGGGCCTCAATATCTGGGCAAAGCCGCAGCTTTAGTAGCGGTAAGCCTCGCCCTTGAACGGACCTTTTTGGCTGACGCCGATATAAGCGGCCTGCTCCTCGGAGAGCTTGGTAAGCTCGGCGTTGAGTTTGCCCAGATGCAGCATGGCAACTTTTTCATCGAGATGCTTGGGCAAGACATAGACCTTGTTCTCGTACTGGTCGCCGCGGGTCCACAGCTCGATCTGCGCCAGCGTCTGGTTGGCGAAGCTTGCGGACATAACGAAGGATGGGTGACCTGTTGCGTTGCCAAGGTTCACCAGACGACCTTCGGACAGCAGAATCATACGCTTTTCATCGGGGAACTCGATGAGGTCGACCTGCGGCTTGACGTTCTTCCATTTGAAGTTCTTAAGGCCCGCGACCTGAATCTCATTGTCGAAGTGGCCGATGTTGCAGACGATGGCCATGTCCTTGAGGTCGCGCATATGGTCGACCGTCAGCACGTCCTTGTTGCCGGTCGCCGTGACCACGATGTCAGCCCGCGGGGCGGCATCTTCCATGGTAACGACTTCGAAGCCGTCCATGGCCGCCTGCAGGGCGCAGATCGGATCAACCTCGGTGACCAGAACACGGGCACCGGCGCCAGCAAGCGAATCTGCCGACCCCTTGCCGACATCGCCATAACCACACACGATGGCAACCTTGCCGGCAAGCATCACATCGGTACCGCGGCGGATCGCATCCACGAGGCTTTCTCGGCAGCCATACTTATTGTCGAATTTCGACTTGGTGACCGAGTCGTTGACGTTGATGGCCGGGAACGGCAGTTCACCGCGCTCCTGCAACTGATAAAGGCGCATGACACCGGTGGTGGTCTCTTCGGAGACGCCTTTGATGTTTGCCTTACATTTGGAGTAGAAGCCCGGCTCCTTGGCGAGGCGCTTCTTGATCTGCGCGAAAAGGAATTCCTCCTCTTCACTACCCGGATTATCAAGCACCGAAGGATCTGTTTCGGCCTTGGAACCAAGCAGAACCAGCATGGTGGCATCGCCGCCATCGTCGAGGATCATGTTGCAGGTTTCGCCATTACCCCAGTCGAGGATGCGGTCACAATAATCCCAATATTCCTCGAGCGACTCGCCTTTCTTGGCAAAGACGGGGATGCCCTTGGCAGCAATGGCGGCGGCTGCGTGATCCTGGGTCGAAAAGATGTTGCATGAGGCCCAGCGGACTTCGGCACCAAGCGCAACAAGCGTTTCGATCAAAACCGCAGTCTGGATGGTCATGTGAAGCGAGCCGGAGATGCGCGCGCCTTTGAGCGGCTTGGCGTCAGCGTACTCATCGCGGCAGGCCATCAGGCCCGGCATTTCGGTTTCGGCGATATCGAGCTCTGTACGGCCCCAATCGGCCAGGTTGATATCGGCGACGACGTAATCGGTCATAGGGGTTCCTTTGAGGGTTCCTTGGCATGTTCTGGAAGCCGCGGCTCGCCTAACAATCCGGATGTCAGTGTTCGAAAGGCAGGGCTGCGCGGTCTGCGAAACGGTTTGACCGGCGGGGCAGCCTTGCGCATGCGCCGATCCTGCTCGCTCCGTAGCACTGACGCTCGACGGATGCAATGCGGATATAAAGATATCTTTATGTCGATGATCATGGAGGGACAACTTACGGGCGTTGCGGCGGTTTTGTGACCCGCAACACAGCCTCACATTGCCCACGCTCGCATCCTGCAGGAAATGGAGGCAGGGCGCATGATCTTTTCAATGAGTTCATCGGACAGCACGCGGTCCAACGGGTCGGCAAGGGCAAAGGCCAGCACAGACGCCAAGGATGGTCGGAGCGGCCCAGGCGATAGCCGCCCGTCCGGCAAGGGGCTTGCGCTTGCTCTCGCCTTGGCAGCCATCGCCGCTGCGGTGCTTTTTTCGGGTCATCACGCGATCGACCTGCTGGCGAGCTTCATCGAGATGCAGGAAAACGCCGCCGCGTTCCTGATGGCGCACCCGATGCTGCTGATTGTTTTGCTTGCCTACATGCTCCTGCTCGCCATCCCGTTTGTGCCGGGCGCAGAGCTTGGACTGTTGCTGCTTGTCTTGCTCGGTTCTGATGTCGCCCCGGCGGTCTATGGCGCAACGGTCGGCGGTATGACCGTGTCGTACATGACCGGACGGGCCGTCCCGACGGCAACGCTTACCACGTTCCTACGCGGTTGCGGTCTCCAGAAGGCCGCACGAATTGCCGAAAAGCTCGCAACCTCCGACGAGGCCACGGCTTGCCGCTTGTCATTTGAGGGTACCGCGCATGTTCGCTGGCTGGCACCGCTATGGCGCTATCGTTGCGTCGCGCTCGGTCTTATCATCAACGCGCCCGGTAGCACACTCGTCGGCGGAGGTGGCGGGATCGCCCTTGCCGCTGGCATGAGCCGGGTTGTCAGCCCCGTGGCATTCATCGCCACCGTGTGCGTTGCCGTAGCGCCGGTTCCTGCAGGCTTTTGGCTGATGGGGCAGATGGGGTGATTAAACACCGGTCAGCGCGCCGTTCCGACCGTGTCACCACACCCGATCGGACAATAAAAAACCCGCGGCAGCCAGAAGCTACGCGGGCTTTCCAGTTAAACGGCTGCATCGCGCGAAATGCGCGCGGCCTCCCTGATGCGGCTTGACGCCGTCTTGTGTATTCCCTCAACGGGAAAGCATCCCATAAAGGGCGCAAGCGCGTTACAATGATACGGCTACGCTTGGTAGGATCGCAAAATTACGTATAGGCCATCGCGCGTCAACCCCAGATTGGGGTTGAAGTGGTCGCATCAACCTTACGCAAGCCCTTCGAAAAGCGCTGTCGACAGGTACCGCTCGGCAAAACTCGGGATAATCACTACGATGTTTTTGCCCGCATTTTCTGGCTTCTGACCTTGGCGGATCGCCGCAACCAACGCCGCGCCCGATGAAATTCCAACCGGAACACCTTCCAGGCGCGCTATCTTGCGCGCAGCTTCGAGCGCCTCATCGTTCGAGACCTGTGCAACTTCATCGTAGACGCTGGTATTCAAAACGCCCGGCACGAAACCAGCGCCGATCCCTTGGATTTTATGCGGACCAGGGTTGCCACCTGACAGCACGGGCGAATCTTCCGGCTCAACCGCAACAACGTGGAGGTTCGGAAGGCGCGTTTTGAGAACTTCCGATACGCCGGTGATCGTACCCCCGGTACCGATGCCGGAGACCAGGATATCGATCTCGCCGCGCGTATCGTTCCAGATTTCCTCTGCGGTCGTATCGCGGTGTATCTGCGGGTTGGCAGGGTTCTCGAACTGCTGCGGGATAATCGCTCCGGGAATAGATGCTGCCAACTCATCGGCGCGTGCGATCGCGCCCTTCATGCCCTTCGCAGCTTCGGTGAGTTCAAGCTCGGCACCCAAAAGCGCGAGCATCTTGCGGCGCTCAATGGACATGCTCTCGGGCATCACCAGGATCAAACGAACGCCCCGTTGCGCGGCGGCAAACGCCAGCGCGATACCGGTGTTGCCGGAGGTCGGCTCTACGAGGACGGTGTCGTCGTTCAGCTTTCCTTGAGAATCGAGCGCGTTCAGCATCGCTACCCCGATCCGGTCCTTGACCGACGCGATGGGATTAAAGAACTCCAGTTTGGCGATCAGATTGGCGTGGACGCCTTCCGTCTTGGCAAGCTTGTCGAGGCGCACAAGCGGCGTATCACCAATGGTATCGGTGATCGATCCAAAGATTTGGCCCCGGCCGGGCGTGCGCTGGTCCTTGGTCTGAATGGCTTCAAAAGCGGTCATAGCAGTATCCTTAGGCGAATGAGGAATTTGCAAAAATCATACGCTCGCCGAACGATGAGATCGAGGTATGGCATTTTGTGAAACGGCGCATACGGCCAATCTCATTCTTAGATACAGCTTAAGTGTCGCATCAACTTGCGCGCACTCCGGCATATTGGCGGTCGGCGCGCAACTTTATCTCTGCTGTTAGGCGCTATGTCTGACCCGTCGAGCCGAAGCCACCGGCTCCACGGGCCGTTTCGTCTAACCTGTCCGATTCCGAGAACTGCGCTCGGGTCACGGGCGCGACGATCAGTTGGGCGATGCGCATACCGCGGGTGACCATAAATGCCTGCGCACCATGATTGATCAGGATGACGTGTATCTCACCACGATAGTCGGCATCGATGGTGCCCGGCGTGTTGAGCACGGTGACAGCGTGTTTTGCGGCGAGCCCTGACCGGGGCCGAACTTGCGCCTCGTAACCAGGCGGTAGCGCGATCTGCAAACCGGTTGGCACCAGCGTATGCGTTCCAGGATCGATTGATAAGTCGCCGTCGATGGCGGCGCGCAAATCGGCCCCCGCAGCGCCGTCAGATTCGTAGCTGGGCACAGGCAAGCCCTCAGCGTGCGCCAGTCTTTTGAGACGGACCTCAACCATGGGCAATCTGACCCGCCATGATGCCGATCAGTTTCTCGGCCACATCCAATTTTCCCATGGTCGGCCAGCGTTCGACGCCGTCAGGCGTGATGAGGGATATGGTGTTGGCGTCCCCGCCCATGATTCCCGTATCCGGAGACACATCGTTGGCGACGATCATGTCGCAGCCCTTGCGTTTGAGCTTGGCCATAGCGTTGGCCTCAACATCGTCCGTTTCTGCGGCGAAACCAATCAACAGCTTCGGGCGCTGCGCGGACTTGGCGACCGACGCCAGAATATCGGGGTTTTCGGCAAGCGTCAGCGTTGGCGGTGTGCCAGACCCATCCTTCTTGATCTTGCTGGAGCTCGCTTCGGCGACCCGCCAATCGGCAACCGCCGCTGCAAAAATCCCGATATCGGCGGGAAGCGTTTCTTCCACCGCCACGAGCATCTCGCGCGCTGTCTGCACGCTTCGCACGGTCACGCCGTGGGGCGCGTCGAGGCTGGTGGGACCGGATACCAGCGTTACCGTCGCGCCCGCCGCATAAGCGGCCTGAGCCAGCGCGTAACCCTGCTTGCCCGACGAGCGATTGACGATCGTGCGGACCGGATCAATCGGCTCATACGTCGGACCGGCGGTAATCAACACATGCTGGCCCCACAAGGGGCTTTCTTCGCGTGGCTTTGCGAAATGCGCCTCGACACCTAGGGCAATATCCATCGGCTCAGCCATCCGACCAAGGCCCGTTTCGCCGGACTCCGCCATTTCCCCGGATTCCGGCCCAATGAAATGAATGTCATCGCCTCGAAGGGTCCGGACGTTGCGCTGCGTCGCCGAATGGGCCCACATCGCCGGGTTCATGGCCGGCGCGACCATGACGGGTGCTTTTGCCGCCAGATAGACCGTTGACGCGAGATCGTCCGCGAGCCCGTTCGCCATCTTGGCAAGGAAGTCGGCGGTCGCAGGGGCGATCACGATCAGATCGGCTTCTCGGGCGAGGCGGATATGGCCGATATCCTGCTCGGCATCGCGATCCCAGAGTTCTGTGAAGACCGGTTGGCCCGAAACCGCACCCAACGTCATCGCGCTGATGAAACTCTGCGCACCTTTCGTCATGACCACCCGGACACGCGCGCCGCGCTCGCGCAGACGCCGGACAAGATCAGGCGTTTTGTAGGCCGCAATCCCACCAGTGATGATCAGCAGAATGGTACGGCCAGAGAGGGTTTGTTCGATCAGCATGGAGGGGTTTTAGGGGGAAGTTGGCTGGGTGTCATCAGCGGCTAAGGGTGTGCGCTATCCACCGGGTATCATCCTCGCCCCTATGGCGAGGATCCATGCGATCTCGAAGCGAGTGATGCGTTGGCAAGCACTGCATAGGCTCCCGGGACAAGCCCGAGGGTGACGGTTCATGGGCTTAGAAACAATGCCGCCCATCACCTGACCACAATCGCCACAGCGACAACCACCGCTGACAGCACAAAGGCTGCCGGCCAGAGCCATTGGCCGGTCCGTTGTTTGGCATCCAGGCCCTGAGGGTTTTCCGGATCGAACTCGTTGGCGATGCGTTGCAGCTTGAGCATCATATCCGGCGCTTCCGACAGGAGCCGCCCGGCTGTGACCACTGACTGCGCCACATCCTGGACTTGGCGGACGGGTGAAAGATTGCCCCGGATCCAATCGGACACCACTGGGTCGGCGGTTTTCCAGATATCGAGGTTGGGATTGAGCGTGCGCGCGACGCCTTCGACCACCACCATGGTCTTCTGCAGCAGGATAAGCTGCGGCTGGGTGCGCATGTCGAACAGATCGGTCACCTCAAACAGCTGGGTCAGCAGGCGCCCCATGGAGATCTGGGAGGCGTTGCGGCCATGGATGGGCTCGCCGATCGCGCGAAGCGCCTGCGCGAAACTCTCCACATCATGGTGGGCCGGCACGTAACCGGCCTCGAAATGCACTTCGGCTGTCCTTTTGTAGTTGCGGCTGATGAAGCCGAACAAGATCTCTGCGAGGAAGCGCCGCTCTGCCGTCCCAAGCCGCCCGGTAATCCCCAAATCGACCGCGACAAGCGTGCCATCGGGTTCAACGAACAGATTACCGGGATGCATGTCGGCGTGAAAGAAGCCGTCGCGCATCGCGTGCCGCAGGAAGGACTGCATGACCAGCGCGCCAAGCGCCTCCAGATCATGACCATCCGCCTTTATTCCGTCTATGTCCGATAGCTTGCGCCCGTCGATCCATTCGATGGTCATTACCTGCGCGGCTGAGCGGTCCCAATCGACTTTAGGCACCCGAAACCCGTCGTCATTGCGAGTGTTCTCGCCCATTTCGGCGAGTGCGGCCGCTTCCATGCGCAAATCGAGCTCAAGGCGCATGCTTTCTGCCAGTGTGTCGACAACGGCGATTGGACGCAGGCGCCGGAGTTTCGGCGTTGTTGTCTCCAGCAGCCGCGCGGCAATGTAGAAGGTGCTGAGATCACGTGCGAAGCGCACATCGACCCCAGGCCGCAACACCTTGACAGCGACCGGCTTCAGATCGCCCGTCTCGGCATCGCGCACCATGGCCTTATGGACCTGTGCAATCGAGGCTGCAGACAAGGCTGGATCAAGGCTCTCGAAAATCTGGTCAACCGGTTGCCCCAAGGTCTCAGCTATGCGCGCCCGCGCCTGTTCGAACGGGATAGAGGGCAGCGAGTCCTGGAGCTTCTCCAGATCGCGGGCGACGGACATGCCAACCAGATCGGGGCGCGTGGCCAGGAACTGTCCAAGCTTGATGTACGATGGGCCCAGCCGTTCGAGGGCGGCCGATAAGCGATCCGCGCGCGCTTTTTTCGCCGTCGCCTTCCGGGCTATCATGTTTGCAAGGCGCAACGGAACGTGCGCTGGTGGCGGCGTCAGGTCCACCTCGACGCCTTCAAAGACCCCTTCACGGGCCATCACGAAGCCGGCGCGGGCAAGCCTATAGAGCGCAGCGATGGTCCCAAACATGGATCTAGAATTTCAGCCCTGTATGCAAAACCGCGATCCCACCGGAGAACGGTATGGCTTCAACCCTCCGGAAACCCGCTGCCTCGATCATTGTCTTGAAGCGCATCTTGTTGGGAAACTGACGGATCGATTCAACCAAATAGCGGTAGCTTTCTTCATCGCCACCCACCATCGCGCCCATTCGCGGAATGACGGCGTCGGAATAAGCGTCGTACAGCGCATCAAAGCCCGGCACATCGACCTTAGAAAACTCAAGGCACGCGAACCGACCGCCATACGCCAAAACTCGGTACGCCTCGGACAACGCCGATTCAATTCGCGGCACGTTGCGAATGCCGAAAGCGATCGTGTACGCATCATAGTGATCCGAGGGCTGGTCAAGCGCTTCGGCATTTCCCTCGATGAAACTGACCTTTTCGGACAATCCCAGCTTTTCGGCACGTTTTTCGCCAACCGCGAGCATCGATGCGTTGATGTCGACCACATCAATGGAGGCATTGCCTCGCGCAGCCCGCGCCAGGCGAAAAGCAATATCCCCTGTTCCGCCTGCAACATCGATGGCCCGAAATGGTCGACCTGATTTGCGCGGCTTGATCTTCGTGATCATGGCATCTTTCCACGCCCGGTGGAGAAAGCCGCTCATAAGATCGTTCATAAGGTCGTAGCGATCGGCGACCTTGTGGAAGACATCATCCACAAGCGGCTGCTTGTCGTCGATATCGATTGTGCGATTGCCGAATGTGTTGCCTATTTCGGTCACGGATGGATCCCCTTGCGCGGGCTGTTTGGGCGTGCTCGCCCCGGCGCGTCGTGTGGAGCTATAGCGAAGCGGACGCAGCTGCGCTACGCCATGGCACATCTTGGCGCCGGTCTTCGTGTCGCATCGCTAATGGGAGCAGCTTTGCCAGAACTGCCAGAAGTCGAAACGGTCAGGCGAGGACTCGCGCCGACACTTGAAGGAGCGTTGATTGTGAAAGCGGAGGTCCGGCGGCCTGATCTGCGCTTTCCTTTTCCCGAGGGCCTCGCGGACAGGCTCAGCGGGGCGCGGGTGCTCGCCTTGACGCGTCGCGCCAAATATTTGCTGCTCGAAACAGACAGGCAGGAGACCTTCATCCTGCATTTGGGGATGTCAGGCAGCTACCGCGTCGTGGCCGATCCGGTGCTGGGTCAAAACCGCGACAACGCGCCCACCCTCGCGCAGGGAGCCTCCAGCCAACAGCGCGCGGTTTCACAGCCGGGTGTCTTTTACCATAAGCGGGACATGATCCAGACGCACGATCATCTTGTGCTTGATGTTCAAGATACGAAAGACTTGCGCTCCGCTGTGATTTACAACGATCCGCGCCGGTTCGGATTCGTGCTGGTAAGCCCCACGGCATCGCTGCACAGCCATCCCATGCTCTCCAGTCTCGGACCAGAACCGACGGGCAACGCTTTGACGGCGGATTATCTCGCCGGCGCGCTGTCCGGCAAACGCACACCTTTAAAGACTGCTCTTCTCGACCAGAAAATCATTGCCGGTCTAGGGAACATCTACGTGTGCGAGGCGCTCAACCGTGCCCGCCTGTCGCCGCGAAGACTGGCCGCGACGCTGGTCAAGAAAAATGGTCAGCCATCCGATCGCCTTCGCGCCCTGACGACCATCATCACGGAGGTCATTGCCGAAGCGATTGCCGCAGGCGGTTCCTCCTTGCGGGATTATCGCCAAACTGACGGTTCACTTGGCTATTTCCAGCACAGTTTCGGCGTTTACGATCGGGAACACGCCCCCTGCCCCAACGCCGGATGCCGGGGAACGGTGCAACGCATCGTGCAATCGGGCCGTTCCACCTTTTATTGTCCCACCTGTCAGCGCTAGGGTCGGGACAATCAATGCACACACCGTTGCGCCCAACCTGCAACGCGCGCATCCCCACAACCAGCGAGGCCGCATGGCATACGAGACTATTCTGACCGACAAACGCGATCATGTTCTGGTTATCACGCTCAACCGACCCGATGCGCTTAATGCGTTAAATGCGCAGGTCATGGCGGAAGTAGCCGCGGCGCTGGCTGATGCGGACACTGATCCACGTCTGGGCGCTAGCATCATCACCGGTTCGGAACGGGCCTTTGCGGCGGGCGCGGATATCAAGGAAATGTCTGAGCTGACGTTTCCGGACAGCTTTGCGGCGAATTATGCCGCAAGTTATGAGGCGATCGCGAAAACGCGTAAGCCGGTCATCGCAGCGGTGGCCGGTTATGCTCTGGGCGGTGGCTGCGAACTGGCGATGATGTGCGATATCATCATTGCGGCTGACAGCGCGAAATTCGGCCAACCCGAGATCACATTGGGCATTATACCAGGAATAGGTGGCACCCAGCGCCTGACCCATGCGGTCGGCAAAGCCAAGGCGATGGATCTCATCCTCACTGGCAGACATATGGATGCGAAGGAGGCCGAGTCCTGCGGACTGGTGGCTCGCGTCGTACCGGTTGACGATCTGCTGGACACCGCACTGGACGCGGCCGAGAAGATCGGCGAACTGTCCCAGGCTTCGGTGATGATGGCAAAGGAGGCGGTCAACCAGGCAGCGGAGATGCCGCTTTCGGCCGGGCTGGTGTTCGAACGGCGCCTGTTCCAGAGCCTGTTTGCTACCCAGGATCAAAAAGAGGGGATGGAGGCTTTCACGGACAAACGCTCTGCGCAGTTTCGGAACAATTGAGCGGAGCCCGGCCGAGGCGCTCACCATGTGAGCATGCCCCTCAACAGACTGGAACGAACGCGTGTGGTTGACGGCATGAGCAAATGTTCTTAAAGCCCCGCGATCCCCACCAGCGGGGCCGCTCGGAGGCACCAGTTCATCTCGTTCGCACGATCAGATGACCGCCTCCCCCGGTATAGCGCCACCAAGAGCGCACCCGGGCTAGCGCAACACCGTGCCAAACACGAGGAAAGACCATGGCCAACACACCATCCGCCAAAAAGGCGGTGCGCCGCATCGCGCGCAAAACTGAAGTCAACCGCGACCGCAAATCCAAGATGCGCAGCTACATCCGCCGCGTCGACGAAGCTATTGCCTCAGGAGATCACAGCGCAGCGGTTGCGGCGCTCAAGGACGCACAACCATTGATTGTCCGTGCGGCCAACAAGGGCATCGTTCACAAAAATGCGGCATCACGCAAGATTTCGCGGCTCGCCAGCAAAGTAAAGGCGATGGAGGCTTGACCACCGCCTTCTATATCTAAGGGAGCTCCGAACAGCCCTCACGCAACGTCAACTTCTGGCCACCCAAGTTGGGTGGCTTTTTCTTTATGGATATACCCTTACGCAGATGGTTGGCTGCAACATGCCGCTCGCATCGACGAGCCCGCTAACCTATAACGGTTTCGGCCCGGGCCGATGTGATCGTTGCGACCTTTCGGATGGCGACCTCGCGGCCGCACATGGTCGACTTTTGATGCTATTTTTTGATATATATCGATATTACAATGGTTTACGTTACGGACTTTATAAGGCAATCAGGGATCGTTTTCGTTGCGCGAAATGATTTTGCGAGTAATTTTAAGAAATTATGACAGCCCTGCGCCGAGCGTGACATTTTTGTCGAAATGCGTCCTGGGCTAGAATTGTTAACGGAGTCAAACGCCTATCCTACAGCCAGCCCGCTGGAACGTTATCGGCTTCGAGAGTCAAGGCAAAAGAGTCTTTTTTCGCCCCTTGCGACCCTCTCACACGCTGTATAGAACCAAACTCGTCGGAAGCGAGCAGCTGAAGATGAGTTAGGTGGTAAGGGATTGGAATAGTCGGATCGATGGCAATTTATCACTTATATAGTGATGCTGTTGAGCAACTATAGTTTCTTACACTTACTGCAATCGCAACGGATACTAATCCCGCGCGATTGAAATCTTAGATGTCAAAGTTGGCGTCTGCGTGGGGCGGGTCTGTCCGCCGATCTTAAGCGGGAGTGTTCTCGCGGTAGGCGTGGGCCCCTTTGGTCATACAGATCGTTGCGCATGACGGATGCGCGAAGCAATGCACGGGCGCTCAAGCTTAGAAGCGCAGGTCGTGGAAGCTTCGCGTAACAGGGGAAGTGCGCGTGATGTGTCCGGCACGCGGTGATGCGATGCTGGGGGCACGGTGAGGTTGGGTATTCTTGCGGCAGGCCCGCGAAAATACCGGGGTGCGTAAGTGAGGCGCTTTGGCGCTGAGGTGAGAGTAGGCAGGAGTTTTGCCAAGCCGCGTAACGGCAGTGTTGGTGTTTTAAAGTTACCCGCGCCGGGCGCTTTTGCGGTCGGTTGCAGCAGACGGGGGAAGTTCAAGCAGAGCTAACCGGCGGGGTTCGGGGTGTCTGCGGAAGCCGAAATCGTTGCTGGCAGATGAGCACTTTATGGTGCACGGCTGTTTCTGGTGCGGGATGCGTGACGGGACGTGCAGGTCGAGTTCAGAGGACAACATGCATTTGGCTCGTGTGGCAGGCGGTCCGCCTGCGTGGAACTGTTCGGTGGTGCGGCCCCTAAAACGGCCGACGAGCCGCTCGGTGCGCCCTACCAACCGCGGAGGGCGGCCGCTGCGACGCGGAGCATCAAGGAGATGAGGGTCTCCAAGCTCCGGATACCGGGACAGTTTACCGATGGGCCGCCGATTGAGGTTGGGATGGCATGATGCACGCTGATCGCGTGCGATCATGGCGTGTGTGGCAGATGCGCAAGGCAGCACCATTGCGGGCGGTGCTGAGCTTACAGCGAGCCTTCGTTGCTCGATGATGTAAGCCAAACCTTGTTCATCACAAAGGAGGATGGTCCGTGCATCATAGAGCGGATGTTCGGCAATCACTGGCTTTCGGGCCAGATCGAGGGCACTTAAACACACAGGCGGGTCAACCGCCTTGGGTGCGATTTTTATTGCAAACGGTCGGAGAAACAGTTCGTCCGTTTGGAGCGCACGACCACGCTGACCGCAAGGTTTCGCGGCCGAACCTGCGGCCCGATTGCAGATGGCGCAGACCGCTGCATTCATTGGGGTCGCTTACAGGCTCCTGGGCAAGCGGGGCTCCCCCAGCGGCGTAGATCATTATCCTGTCCGCCGCCGCGGCTGTCGGCACTGTCTGGGCTTTCGTCCAGTCCGGTTCCCGGCCCGAAACTCTCCAACGCGCGTTGTACCGTTCAGCAAGCACTGTGCTTGGGCTCCAAACCATCGTCTTGTTTACGGTGTTTGCCGGCTTCCCCGCCGGCCTGCGGATACAAGACCTGCCTTGAACGCTTTGCTCGATGAGCTCGACACCGTGCTGCCCATTTTGAAAGTTGACCGACCGATGACTGCTCCAATTGATCCCGCTTTCGTTCCCAACACGCACCATTGGGACCGCGTGCAAACCCGTTTGCGCGCCGAATTGGGTGAAGACGTCTATACGTCTTGGTTTTCTAGCGCCAAGCTTGAGTCCTGTTCGCAAGGCCATGTTGTCATTTCGGTAGCGACACGGTTCCTCAAACACTGGATCGAACACAATTTCGGCAACCGGCTTCTGGAGCTGTGGGCACTGGAAACCCGCGCTGGCGGCGTTGCGGGCGACAAGTCAGACAAATCCTCCAAGAGTAAAGGCGTTGCCGGTCGTGAGACCGAAGATCAGCAGGACGCCGATCGAGTGACCGCGACCGCGACGGCGAGGGACGGTCTATTGGAGGTCGACAAGACGCTCTCGACCCAGCAATCGAGCTCCACAAGGGGCGCATCGTCAAACCGAGACGGTTCGACTGGCGGGACAAAGCCCTGCGACCCCGTTGAACGCATCAGCATCATTGTGCGGACCGTCGGGGTTCGGAAGAAACCGAGCCTGGGCCCCACCAACGATTTGGATCTGCGGGCGGCTGCCCATGCCCCCGCCAACACGAACCGCTCGCCGGTTGGCACAAACACGGCGCAGACCCGCCAGTCGCCCAGGTCTGCCGATCGTCTGCAGGCAGCTCGCTCAAACGACGACACGTCTCGTAATCCACAAAAGCTTGTGGCCAGTCTGACCAGCCGCTCCGGTGCGGGTGTTTCGGTGACGGGCGACGCCGGGACAGCGTCAGGGACGCCGCTTGATCCGCGCTACACCTTTGACGCATTCGCGGTTGGCGCGAGCAACCAATTCGCCTATCGGGCAGCGCTTGAAATCTCCAATGAACGCTCGGTACTTGGGTGCAAACTCCTTTTTGTCCGGGGCGGCGTAGGCCTTGGAAAGACCCATCTTTGCCAGGCGATTGCGCATCAGCTCTCGGGAAGCGGTCACCGCACGCTGTATCTGACGGCTGAAAAATTTATGCGCGACTTCGTGATCTCGCTGCGCACAAAGGCAACCGTCGACTACAAGGAGGCGCTGAGCACCATCGATGTGCTTGTCGTGGATGACATTCAGTTCCTTTCCGGCCAGACCATACAAGGCGAATTCTGTCACGTTATCAATACTCTGATTGACAGCGGTAAGACCCTGATCGTTGCTGCCGACCGGGCTCCGGCGGCCTTGGACAGTATTGATGTGCGCATGCAATCGCGCTTGTCTTCAGGGCTTGTCGTTGAGATTGCCGCGATGGACCGGACTGTGCGCCTTGCCCTTCTGGAACGTAGACGCGCTGCCTACAAAGCGGAAGGAGGGCAAGCCGAGGTTTCCGACGCAGTCCTCGCGAAGGTCGCCGACCTCGTGACCACCAATGGGCGCGATCTGGACGGCGCGTTCAACCGGATCATCGCTGAAATCGGGCTGAACAATGTCCCGGTTACGGAGCACACCGTCGCGTCGGTGATCGGCTTCTTGCTGTCAGCAGCAGAAGCACCCCGCGTCAAAATTGAAGACATTCAGCGCGCGACTGCCTTGCAGTTCGGTTTGACGAAAACCGATCTGCTGTCCCATCGTCGGACCAAACAGATCGTTGGGCCACGGCAGATTGCCATGTATCTGTCCAAGGTTATGACAGTCCGCTCTTTGCCTGACATCGGTCGGCGCTTTGGTGGTCGTGATCATACGACCGTGCTGCACGCGGTAAGAAAGATCGAACGGGAACTGGAAACCGATCCGGCGCTTCAGAAGACCATTGAAGCGCTTAAGAGTGCAATTCTCTCCCAAAGTTAACGACGGCCGACCTGTCCGGACCGAACCGGCAAGACCAAAACCGTCGCGTGCGAGGCGCCGAGCATCGCACGCGACATGGCTCTCTGCTGCTGGCAGTTTGGCCCCAAGCTGTGCATACCAACCCGGTTGAAGCCTGCACGGCTTGCCAAACCGGGCCATCGACCGCACATATGGTCCGCTCAGGTCAGTATGATCGGCGACGCTGTTTCGTCAAAGCTGTTGGTTCGTGCCCGCTCTACTGAGAGCGGGCTATCTGGCGACTGCAGCGCTGCGGATCGTTTTGTGTAGGTTTGGTTATGAAGTTCTCACTTGATCGCACGCCTTTCCTTCGCGCGCTTGGCCGCGTCCATCGCGTTGTCGAACGGCGCAACACCATCCCCATCCTTGCGAACGTGCTGCTGGATGCTGCCGATGGTGCGCTGCGCCTGAAGGCAACCGATCTTGATCTTGAAGCATCCGAGATCGTGCCCGCCATGGTCGAGCAAGCTGGGGCCACAACAGTGCCCGCCCACATGCTGTACGACATCGTTCGTAAGCTACCCGACGGCGCACAGGTTGAGGTCGATATGCGTGGCGAGACCGCGCTTCTGGTCCAGGCTGGACGGGCGCGTTTTGAATTGCAGGCCTTGCCGAAAACGGATTTCCCCAACCTTGAGGCCGGCACGTTTTCACACGTGTTTCAGATCTCTTCCAGTGATCTTCGCCGTTTGATCGAGCGCACGCAATTCGCGATCTCAACGGAGGAAACGCGCTACTATCTCAATGGTATCTACATGCATGCCATCGATGGGGACGGCGGCCTTCGGTTGCGGGCGGTTGCGACCGACGGTCACCGGCTGGCCAAAAGCGAGACAACGGCACCGGAAGGGGCAGCTGACATGCCAGGTGTCATTGTTCCACGAAAGACCGTCGGAGAACTTCTCAAGCTTTTAGAGGGTCACGACGGTGAAGCATCGGTGGAGCTGTCTGAAACGAAGATCCGCGTCAGCCTCGATGATATCGTTGTCACATCCAAACTGATCGACGGCACCTTCCCTGACTATGCCCGCGTCATTCCGCAGGCCAACGACAGGGTGCTCGACGTTGATCGACCTGCGTTCTCGTCCGCAGTTGATCGCGTTTCTACGGTCGCTTCCGAGCGCGGGCGCGCGGTCAAGCTGGCGATGGCAGATGGGCGCCTAACCCTTACCGTGATCAACCCAGACTCCGGTTCGGCGACCGAAGAACTCATGGTGGACTATCAGGGTGACCCACTCGAGATCGGTTTCAACGCCCGCTACCTTATGGATATCGCGGGGCAGCTTGAGACCGACAATGCGCGGTTTCTTCTTGCCGATGCGGGCGCGCCAACCCTGGTCCAGGATTCCGATGGGTCAGACACACTGTATGTGCTGATGCCCATGCGGGTCTAAGAGCCGTTTTGCACTATGTCGTTGCGGATCCGTTATGACGCAGGCAAAGACTGCTCACCTTGCCGGCCCGCAAATTGTGCGCCTGAGCCTGACCAACTTCCGCAATCATAGGAACACAGCATTTGCGATCGAAGGCCGCCAGGTCGCCTTTGTGGGGTCGAACGGGGCAGGCAAGACCAACATACTTGAAGCGCTGAGTTTGCTCTCACCCGGTCGCGGTCTGCGGCGGGCGCGATACGTCGATATGATCGGTAGCGGCGAACGCGATGGTCGCGATCGAGGTTTTGCCGTCGCTGCTCAACTGAGGCCTCTTGATGCTGAGCCGGCAGACGATCCTGTGGGGATTGGGACGGGTGTCCAGGACGCGGCCACAAGTGGGCGCGACATCCGTATCGACAAGGTTCCTGTGAAGTCCGCTGAAGCGCTTCTAGAGCGCTTGTCAATCGTCTGGCTCACCCCCGCGATGGACGGTTTGTTCGCCGGTGGTGCGTCCGATCGGCGAAGATTCTTCGACCGTATGGTGCTTGCGCTCCACCCCCGCCACGGCCAACAGGTCAACCGGTTCGAAGCTGCCATGCGGGCGCGCAACAAGCTGTTCGATACCGGCGTTCACGACCCGGTCTGGTTTGATGGCGTTGAGGCGCAGATGGCTGAGGCGGCAATGACGATCAGCCAAGCTCGTGAAAAAACCCTTTCACTTCTAAGGAATGCCATTAACGAGGCCCGCGAAAAGGTTTCTGCGTTTCCGCACGCACTGATAGATCTTCAAGGTTTTGACGGAGCCGATGATTACGCGCAGCGGCTAGCTTCGGGGCGACAGCGAGACCGCGCGGCCGGGCGGGCTTTGGAAGGACCTCATCGTGCCGACCTTCTTGTCCGGCATGGGCCGAAGGATATAGAAGCGCGTCTCGCTTCGACCGGCGAGCAAAAGGCACTGCTGATCGGCCTTGTTCTCGCACAAGCGCAGCTCATCAAACGGGAAACTGACCAGGCGGCGGTTCTGCTTCTCGATGAGATTGCCGCGCATCTCGATCAAGGGCGACGGGCGGCCCTGTTCGCCCTGTGTGCAGAACTTGGCGGCCAGACCTTCATGACCGGTACAGATGCCGCCTTGTTCGATGATTTGCCCGACCGTTCTCAGCGCTTCGCTGTGAAAGACGGCACCGTCACGGCATTGGATAGCTAGTCAGCTGCAATCAAAGGCGTCGTCGACAGGAATCTGCAGCATTGTGGCCAAATGATTGGTCCGTCCCGCAAGCGAAACAATTTCCATCAATTCGGCATAAAGCTCATTAGTCATGCCTTTCTGGCGTGCAGCAGCGGTATGCGAATGGGCGCAATAGGTGCACGCATTGGCCACAGATACGGCGATGTAGATCAACTCCTTAGTGAGGGGATCAAGCCTGCCCTCTTGCTCGGCCGGCCCCATGACGCGCTTCACATCGGCCCATACGCGCTCGAGCTCAGCGGGATTGTGAGCAAGTGCTCGCCAGAAATTGTTGATGGTCTGCGTGCCGCGCGTCTCACGGATATCATCGAAGACGGCCTGGGCTGCTGGGCTGGCGTCTTCGTCGCTCACAAGGGGTACCGTTGACATGATGAGATCTCCTAACCGTGTCTTGAGGGGCCAGACGGTCGTTGCAGTGCGCGACAGATGCTTGCGCGCCGCCACAGGTAGGCGTTTAGTGTTTGCTGGCGCCCACGCAAGTTTCAAAGCTGCACCGGGCGCGTCTAAAAACGATCTCCGGGTCACGGTTAGCCACTGTACCATCACCATACCGGCGACCCGACAACCTCCACAGCCATCCACGGGGTACACCCATGAACACGTCGCTGTCGCTCCCGCCGTTGCCCTACGATCAGTGGGTCGACACGAAAGATACCTTGCACCTGTTTTTGCAGATGATCGGCAAGGTGCGCATGGCTGCCCATCCCAAGCTCAATCATTGGTGGCATGTTACGCTTTATCCGGACACAAGAGGCCTGACGACCCACCGTATTCCGTACGGTGACCGCGCGTTCGAGATCTTTTTCGATATGGTCGATCACACGGTTGAGATCACCACCAATGATGGTGGCCGGGAGAGCTTTTCTGTGCCAGGCAAATCCGTCGCCGGGTTTCATACGGCTCTTTTTGGAGCGCTGGATGCCCTCGGTATTGCTGTAAGGATCGTCGCCAAGCCTTATGACAACAAGTCGACGGTTCCCTTTGCCAAGGACACAGCGGATCGGGCTTACGATCACGACGCGGTGACAACGTTCTGGCGCGCCTTGTGTGCGATCGGGTCGGTTTTCGAAGTGTACCGGACGCGTTTTGTCGGCAAACAGACCCCGGTGCAGCTTTATTGGCACTCCTTTGATCTCGTCTCTACGCGCTTTTCCGGCGAGGCTGCGCCGCTCGAAAGTGGTCGACAGTCCGATATCGAAGCCTATTCGCACCAAAACATCTCAACGGGCTTTTGGCCTGGCGATGATGCTTATCCGCATCCCGCGTTTTACGGCTACGCTTATCCCGAGCCTGCAGGCCTGATGGAAACGCCTCTGATGCCGGATGCGGCACGGTGGATCACCCGAAATGGCGGCGCGCTTGCGGTTCTCGATTATGACGATTTGCGGAAGCTTGATGATCCGCGCGAGGCGCTGCTTGGCTTCTTGCAGAGCGTCTACGATGGCGGCTGCCGGACGGCGGGATGGGACCATCCAAGCCTCGTTCATGGGTACGCCTGACCGGCGGGGAAACCCGGCCTTATGACCATCGCAAACCGGGCGTCATGACCGAAACGCTCAAGACTGTAGGGCACGCCAAGCCCAAGGCGGTGATCATTGGCGGCGGTCCCGCCGGCCTGATGGCCGCACAGGCAATGCTCAATACCATGGGTGGTAACGCCGCTGAGGCAGCTGTCATCCTGTGCGATGCGATGCCGACGGTCGGTCGAAAGTTCCTGATGGCCGGTAAATCAGGGCTGAACATCACCAAAGACGAGCCTGATGAGGCCTTTATTCAAGCTTATGGGGACGCCGCGCAGCACATGGCGCCGATGCTCGACGATATGGGACCGGGGGAGGTCAAGCGCTTCGCCGAAGACCTACGCCAACCGGTCTTCACAGGGTCGTCGGGTATGGTTTTTCCGCGCGCGATGAAAGCGTCACCCTTGTTACGCGCTTGGATCGCCCGGCTCGAAAGCCAGGGGCTCGACCTGCGCACGCGCTGGCGATGGGTTAGCTTTGATGGACAGACGCTTGTCTTCGATACGCCAACAGGGACGAACAGGCTGGCTTACCAAGTATGCATCTTGGCCCTTGGCGGCGCAAGCTGGCGGCGGCTGGGTTCGGATGGCAAGTGGTCGACTGCGCTCACAGGAGAGGGGGTCTCACTAACGCCGTTTGAGCCGGCCAATATGGGCTTCAACGTGCCTTGGTCGGATCAGATGCGCACCCATTTCGGCAAGGCTGTGAAACCGGTCGCGCTATTCTGTACTGCTGGAGGGCTGGGCGACGCACCAACCCCCAGCCGTCAAGGCGAGTTCGTCATCACCGAAACCGGTGTTGAAGGGTCCGCGATTTACGCGATCGCGCGCGACGCCCGTAAAGGTGCGCACATCGCAATCGATTTGCTTCCCAATCTCACCTTGGATCAGGTTCGCAAAAGGCTTGCCCGCCCGCGTGGGAAGCTCTCGATGGCGAACTATCTGCGCAAGACGGTCCGCATCGAAGGGGTGAAGCGCTCGCTCCTGCTTGAGTTTGCCCGCCCCCTGCCCGGTGACCCCGACGCTCTTGCGACCCTCCTGAAAGCTGTTCCGTTGAAGCATAAGGGGCCCCGCCCACTTGATGAGGCGATATCCACTGCCGGAGGGGTCGCCTGGAGCGCCCTCGACGCAGACCTGATGCTGACCGCGAAAGCTGGAGTTTTCTGCGCCGGGGAAATGCTCGACTGGGAGGCACCGACCGGCGGATATCTCATTACAGGCTGCCTTGCGACAGGCCAGTGGGCAGGCAGAGCCGCGGCGCGCTTTCTTGGCAGCCAAGGCGGCTTGTGAAATCGGGGGGCCATACCCACATATTTCATCCAGCGCCAATCGGTCTAAAGCGCGCAAAAGCTTCGCTTTTTTGCCGTGATTGGTGGTATAAAATCCAAATGATTCTCGACCGCTGATGCGGTCCAGCCGAGGCCCTTGAGTTGGGCACTTCTCCGCGCATGCGAAAGGCCGCAGTTTGACCAGCGAACCCAGCCCCGAAACACTGCCCGATGCACCAGAAGCCGAAGTGGATAATGGCGAATATGGCGCCGACTCTATCAAGGTTCTCAAGGGCTTGGACGCCGTGCGCAAACGGCCGGGCATGTATATCGGCGATACCGACGACGGATCCGGTCTGCATCACATGGTCTATGAGGTCGTCGACAATGCGATCGACGAGGCGCTGGCGGGCCATGCAAGCGAGGTCACGGTCACGTTGAACGCTGACGGTTCGGTCACCGTGACCGATGACGGGCGGGGGATTCCGACAGATCTGCACGCCGAAGAAGGCGTTTCAGCTGCCGAAGTCATCATGACCCAGCTACACGCGGGCGGAAAGTTCGACCAGAATTCCTATAAAGTTTCAGGCGGCCTTCACGGTGTGGGCGTCTCCGTCGTCAACGCGCTGTCGACACGGCTCGATTTACGCATCCGGCGGGCCGGCAAAGAACACGTCATGAGCTTCAGCCACGGCAATGCCGACGGGCCGCTCGCCGTGGTTGGCGATGCGGGCGAAGCGACCGGAACGGAAGTGACGTTTCTGCCCTCACCTCAGACGTTCTCAAAGACCGAATTCAATTTTGAAACGCTCGAACATCGTCTGCGCGAACTGGCGTTTTTGAATTCGGGCGTCAAAATAACACTCACGGACAAGCGAGGCGTTGAGGATCGCGTGGTGTCCCTCAACTATGAGGGCGGCATCAGGGAATTTGTGGCCTTTCTGGACCGGAAGAAAAAGCCTGTCCTTGAAGAGCCGATCTTTGTGACCTCGGAGAAAGACGGCATCACCGTCGAAGTCGCAATGTGGTGGAACGACAGCTACCACGAAAACGTCTTGTGCTTCACCAACAATATCCCGCAGCGCGACGGCGGAACGCACCTCGCCGGCTTTCGCGCAGCCTTGACACGCCAGGTCACCGGCTACGCCGATGCGTCGGGTCTGACCAAGAAGGAAAAAGTCTCGCCGACCGGCGACGATTGTCGCGAAGGTCTGACGGCGGTGCTGTCGGTCAAGGTCCCCGACCCGAAATTCTCGTCCCAGACGAAGGACAAGCTTGTCTCGTCGGAGGTGCGGCCGGTGGTCGAAAATGTGCTCAACCAGTCTCTGCAGATATGGTTTGAGGAGAACCCCGCACACGCAAAGAGCATTGTCTCGAAGGTCATCGAAGCGGCAGCCGCACGGGAAGCAGCGCGCAAGGCGCGCGAACTCACTCGGCGCAAGGGCGCCCTGGACGTGGCATCCCTGCCCGGCAAGCTGGCCGATTGTCAGGAGCGCGATCCGGCGAAATCCGAATTGTTTCTGGTCGAGGGCGACTCGGCAGGTGGGTCCGCCAAACAAGGCCGCAACCGCGCCTTTCAGGCCGTTTTGCCCCTGCGTGGTAAAATCCTCAACGTCGAGCGTGCGCGTTTTGACAAAATGTTGTCCTCCAACGAGATCGGAACGCTGATCACCGCCTTGGGGACCGGAATCGGGACCGAAGAGTTCAATCCCGACAAGCTGCGCTATCACCGGATTATCATCATGACGGACGCCGATGTGGATGGCTCGCACATCCGCACGCTGCTGTTGACATTCTTCTTCCGTCAGATGCGCGAGCTTATCGAGCGCGGCCATTTGTTCATCGCACAGCCGCCGCTTTACAAGGTCCGGCGCGGTCAGTCCGAGCAATATCTTAAGGACGAGCAGGCACTTGAAGACTATCTTGTCGATGGCGGCCTGGATGGCGCCAGCCTCGTGTTGGCGAACGGGGAAGTCCGGTCCGGCCAGGACCTGCTGGAAACCGTACGCGAGGCGCGGCGGATCGCCTTTGTCATCGATGGGCTTCACCATCGGTACAACCGCGATGTGGTTGAGCAAGCCGCGATCGCGGGCGCGCTCAATGCCAATTTGCTGGCCGATCCCTCCCAAGCATCAGATGCAGCGGCGTATGTCGCGCGGCGTATCGATATCCTGGCGGACGAGTTTGAGAAGGGCTGGGAGGGGCGCAGGCTTGAGAGCGGCGATCTGCGGTTCACACGCACTTTGCGTGGGGTAACAGACGCGCACACGATCGATACAGCTCTGCTCGATTCGTCCGATGCGCTGCGTCTTGATGGCTTCGCCGAGCAACTTCAAGAGACCTACGGAAAAGCAGCTGTGCTGCGCCGGAAGGACAGCGAGACACCTATTCGCGGACCACGCGCGCTTGTTTCTGCCTTGATGGAGATGGGCCGGAAAGGCGTGTCGATCCAGCGGTACAAAGGCCTTGGCGAGATGAACCCCGACCAGCTTTGGGAAACCACGCTTGACCCGAATGTGCGCACGCTTTTGCAGGTCAAAATCAACGAGGCCGACGAGGCCGATGGCGTCTTCTCGGACCTGATGGGCGATGATGTCGATCCACGCCGCACCTTCATTCAGGATAATGCTCTGACGGTCGACAATCTTGATATCTGAGCAGGCCGAAAAGCGACCTACAGGAGACCGGGCCAGAAGACCGGGACAAGCGTCAAAAGCAGCACGACAGCAGCGCAAATATTGAACGCGCGCAGGCGTACGGAATCTTCAAAGAACAGACGGAGCCGGTCGCCGAGCGCCGTCCAGCTGGTTGCCGTCACGGTGCCAACGCAAGCGAACACCAGCGCTGCGCCGAGTGCGGGCCACACGCCATCAAGCGGTAGCGCATAAACGGTCAGCGCTGTGGTCACCATGACCCATGCCTTCGGATTGACCCATTGGAAGGCAGCAGCCTGCCAGAAGGTCAGCGGATTGCCGGTTACTTCAAGACCATCGGCCGTCACCGTTGGGCGTGCCGTGGCGATCTTGTAGGCGAGGTAGACAAGATACACAGCGCAAGCGATACGCAGCGCTTGTTCGAGCCAGGGCAGGGCGGCAAACACCGATGACAGTCCAAGCCCGATCGCGATGATCATCAAGGGTAAGCCATAGGCGACGCCGGCGATATGCGACAGCGACCGCCGGAACCCGTAATTCATGCCCGACGCCATCAGCATGACGTTGTTCGGCCCCGGCGTTCCGGCGCCGACAAAAGCAAAGACAAACAAGGCGATAATGGCTTCAAACATGATGCGGCAGCTTAGCGCGTACAGAGCGCAAGGTGCTTGCAAAGATTGCAAAGCGAATCTGCTTTGTGCAATTATCTGCGAATGCCTGACCAGAAAGATCGAGAAATCTTGCGTCAGCTCGAAACGGATGGGCGGCTATCCAACGCGGCGCTGGCGGAACGCGTCGGCCTGTCCCAATCGGCCTGCCTCAGGCGGGTTCAAGCGCTTGAAGCCGCCGGCATAATCTCCGGCTACCGCGCCGTCATTGACCGGTCAAAGCTCGATGGTGGCTTGAAAGTCTATGTGGCGGTCGATCTGCTGCGGCACTCACGAGATGCATTGATTGCGTTCGAGCGTTCTATGCAGGCCATCCCGCAAGTACGAGAATGCCATAACGTCTCCGGCTCCGTCGCCTACATTTTGCTGGTCGAAGTGCCTGATCTTGCCGCTTACAAGCGACTGCATACAGATGTACTGGGGACGATTGAGCAGATGGCCTCGATCACAAGCTACTTTGTTCTCGATAGCCCAAAGAACGAGCGCGGCTAGGGGCGCACATCGATAACTGAGGCATGGGTGGCAGCGACCAAGCTTCTTGGATCAACCCGAAAGACGCTATCGGGACGACCAGCAGCGGCCCATACATCACCAAAGCCCAGCAGAGTATTATCCATCCACACGGCGATGGGTGCCTTGTGGCCTATCGGTGCAACGCCACCAATCGCAAAGCCTGTTTCATCGCGCACCCGCCGACCATCGGCGCGCTTGAGATGCAGTCCATGCGCTCGCTTGAGGTGCTCAATATCGGCATCATGCGCGCCACTGATCAGGACCAGCGCGAGCCCGCCTGTTTCGGCGTTCTCAAAAACCAGCGATTTAACGATCTGGTCCACTTTGCAACCGCACGCGCGCGCTGCGTCTTGAGCGGTCCGGGTGGACTGATCCATCACTCGAAGCTCAACATCCAGTCCCAAAGCCTGGGCGGCCTTTACCACCCGCTCCATGGATGAGCCAGGTTTGGGAACGACAGGGTCCAAGATCGATCAGGCTTCGATCAACAGACCGGCGTCAAACGCCAACTGTTTGAGCGAGACCTGAGGGCGCGGCCCCATCTGCTGGATGACGTGACCCGCCGCCAGGTGGCCCAGTTCAGCGCAAATATTCAGCGGCATCTTCCGGGCCAGACCAAACAGGTAGCCCCCGGCAAAAGCGTCCCCTGCACCGGTAAGATCAACCAAATCCTCGACGGGCTTTGTCCCAACTTCAACACGCTCCTCGCCCTGGATCGACATCGACCCCTTCGCGCCAAGCGTCACGATGCCCAGATCACAGTCCTGCGCAAGGGCATTGTACGCCGTTGGAAGGTCAGCCGTTTCGTACAGCGCTTTCAGCTCATGTTCGTTGGCAAAGAGCGTATCGACGGTACCTGAGCGCATCAGATCTATGAATTCGCTGCGAAAACGGTCGACGCAGAAACTATCGGATAAGGTTAGGGCAACACGGCGGCCAGCCTGCTTGGCGATCTTCGCCGCATAGCGGAAAGCTTCCTTGGCCTTGGCCGGATCCCACAGATAGCCTTCCATGTAGGTGATGGCGGACGCACGGATGACGTTGGGCTCGATGTCTTGGACCGTTAGTTCCTGACAGGCCGCCAGCGACGTGTTCATCGTCCGCTCGCCATCGGGGGTGACAAGGATGACCGACGTGGCCGTGTGAATGCCCTGCGCAGCCGACAGGGGCTGAACATCGAAGTGTACGCCGATGCCGCGCATGTCGTGGGCGTAGGCGCGCCCGGTGTCATCCTGCGCCACTTTCCCGATATAAGCGGCGCTTCCTCCCAGCGAGGCGATGGCGGCGGCAGTGTTGCCTGCGGAACCACCAGACATGCGGGTGGCCTGTCCGATGCGGTTGTAGAGCCGCGCCGACTCGGCAGCATCAACCAGGCGCATCGAGCCCTTCACAAGCTTTTCGCGCACCAGAAAGTCATCTTCCACGTGGGCAAGGATGTCGAAAATAGCGTTGCCTATGGCGACAACGTCAAAACGTGTTTCGGTCGTGTTGGTCATGGCGGTGCTTTGCGAGCCTGATCGGTTAAGTGTTGAAGTTGCAGTCTTTGCTGTCGCTGGTCATGGACCATTGTGGGTTTGCCGACAACTGCCTATGTGCCTGCGATGATTGTCGCCGTAAACTGCCGCTTCCCGGACACGCGCTCGTGTTTGCGCTGATCCGCCAGGCTTTCCTCGACGTCTTGTCACCGCCTTTCCGCGGTGTCCTGGCAAAGTCGCTCGGCCTTACCGTCCTAACCTTGATTGTCGCGTGGTTCGGCCTCGCGACCCTGATCGATCATCTTGTGCAGATCGAAACGGGATGGATGGACGGCGCAATTCAAGTCCTGTCCGGTCTGGCGCTCATCGTCGGCGCGATATTTCTGGTTGTCCCGGTGACGGCGCTGGTTGCCAGCCTTTTTCTCGATGACATCGCCGAGACCGTTGAACGCACACATTACGGCGCTGAACCACCAGGCCGGCCTCTGCCGCTGCTGCAAGGTCTGAGGGAAGCGGTCGGTTTCTTCTTCGTGGTCCTCGCTGTGAATGTATGCGCCTTGGCATTGCTTTTGGTGCCAGGCGTCAACGCGATCATCTTCCTGCTTGCCAATGGCTATCTGCTGGGTCGGGAGTATTTCGAACTCGCCGCTTTGCGCCATCGCTCAAAACGCGAGGTTCAAGCACTTCGCAAAGCCAACGGAGGGCAGGTTTTCCTTGCTAGCCTCGTGATAGCCGGTCTTGTCGCTATCCCGATCGTCAACCTCCTGACCCCACTGTTTGCAACAGCCTTGATGGTCCATCTACACAAGCGATTATCGCATCAAGATGAGCAGGGTCGGCGCGACAGCGCGGTGGCTTAATGATCCTCGCGCAATTTTGAGGTGCCGGACGCCCGAAATTGATCAAACCTTAAATGATCCCGTGATAGGCGTTGCGCACAGGCAACACCAATGTCTGCTGTCTTGCGAGCATTTTACATGCCTCAGGATTGTCTCAATTGCCGTGTCGGAGCACACACCATGTTATGGGGTGCGAAATCCTTTGTCAGTCTTGCACTGGCGCTTTTGATCCTTGCCTTACCCGGCGGGGCATTAGCGGTTGCGTCCGAGAGTGGCGCGTCCGATGCGCTTGTCTATGAGAGTGCGGCGGCAGGCGATTCTATGGTCACGCTCGAGGCGTGTTGCGAGCCCCAGCAGAGGATTGACGCACGCGGTAGCGCATCGGTTTGTTCCGGCGATTGCCCGATGCTGGCACCACAGCCCGAAGAACCCAAGCTCGCCGCGATGATGGGCGGGCGCAGCACGGGCCAAATGTCGGCCGCAGAATTCCGCGTCAAGCAACGCCTGCGGCCACCGCGCCCTTAACCAGCGAAACGAAACTGTGCGCGCGGCCCTTGCGCCTCGTTCCCATTTATTTGTTCCTATCCGCTGGAGAGTATCTATGCGTAACCCAGTTCTTTCACGCCGGCAGTTTATGGCCGGCTCAGCCCTGATGAGCGGCCTTGCTGTCTCGGGCTGCATGACCGCCGCACCGCAAACCAGCTTTGCGCCGGCAGAGCCCGTCGCCCCCAGCCGCTTTGCGATGATGTACGGCCCCTTGCCGCACGAGCAGTTCCCTGTGCCAGCTGTCGATCTCACCCAGGTCGAGGAGCGCTTTCTTAGACGGCAGGTTGACTATCCGACCAATGAACGTGTGGGCACCGTGGTCGTCGATACGCGCAACTTCTACCTCTATCATGTTCAGGAAGGCGGCAAGGCGATGCGGTACGGCATCGGCGTTGGCCGTCAGGGATTTGATTGGTCGGGCCGCGCGCGCATCGCCTGGAAACGCCCTTGGCCGCGCTGGACACCGCCGGATGAAATGGTGGCACGCCAACCTGAGCTTGAGCCCTATTCGATCGAGAATGGTGGCATGGACCCCGGTCTTGGAAACCCACTGGGTGCACGAGCTCTGTACATCTTTGAGGGCAATGTCGACACGCTGTACCGGGTCCACGGCACAACGGAAGACTGGTCTATCGGAAAAGCGGTGTCGTCAGGCTGCGTTCGCATGTTCAATCAGGACGTCATCGATTTGTACGGCCGCGTCGCAACGAACTCCCCGATTCTTGTTGTGTGATCGGGGAGGCGCTGCGACGCGTGGAGCAAGCTGACACGCTGCGGTCGTGCTCCTCGGACAAGACGCGCCAGTAGGCTTGGTTATTCTCAAGTTCTAGCGGGCAGAGGACTTGGACTTCGGCTCCAGCACCTTGTCCTTGAACCGGCAAACGTCGATCACTGGGCACCGCCAACATTCGGGCGTTCGTGCCTTGCAAAGATAGCGGCCATGCAAGATGAGCCAGTGATGGGCGTGCAAGCCGTAGGTCTCTGGAATGACGCGGTCGAGAATACTCTCCACCACCTCAACCGTCTTGCCGGGCGCAAGGCCCGTGCGATTTGACACCCGAAAGACATGGGTATCGACGGCATTGGTGTGATGGCCGAACGCCATATTCATCACCACATTTGCCGTCTTGCGTCCCACCCCAGGTAGGCTTTCGAGATAGTCGCGATCCTCCGGCACCTCGCCCGCAGGCAGGTCAGGGTGATCGTCCAAGAGGCGCTGGGACAGAGCGATGACGTTCTTCGCTTTTCCCCGATAGAGCCCGATCGTCTTGACGTGGGACCGCACTGTCTCTTCGCCAAGCGCAAGCATCTTGGCGGGCGTATCGGCAATCTTGAAGAGCGGCTCAGTCGCCTTGTTCACACCCGCATCGGTCGCTTGTGCGGACAGGACCACGGCCACCAGTAATGTGTAGGCGTTAACGTGCTCAAGCTCGCCCTTCGGGTCAGGCTCAATCGCGTGGAACGCAGCAAAAAGCTGTCCAATTTCATCACGCGACAATTTGGACCGCGGCCGCCGCTTACGCGGTGGCTTCGCCGGTACAGGCGCAGGACTTACGGAACTGGTCGGCTGCATGATGAGTTGACTAGAGATGGTTTGTCGCAAGAGGCCGCGGTTCAATCGCCCGCATTTGTTTGGCATATAGAGCGCTATGGACGATCACAACCCGACAGCAGGCAGTGCTCACAACGAGCGTCAACGTGCCCCGGTCTTCTCGGCAAAGCTGACACCGCATCGCTCGCTTTCGCGCAACGGGTTTGTTGTGATGATGGTTGTAATCGCGGGTTTGGCCACCTCATCGGGCATCATGTTCTTGGCCGTTGGCGCATGGCCCGTTCTTGCGTTTCTCGTGCTCGATGTGCTCATCGTTTGGGCCGCCTTCCAAATCAATTATCGCGCCGGCCGCGCCTACGAAGAGGTTGTTGTTACCCCCGACTGCCTGACCATCAAACGGGTCAGCGGCTGGGGCCGCGTAACGACGGACAGCCTGCATCCGGTATGGACACGGCTGAAGACCGCCTACGATCATGAGGAAGAGCGTGTGCTCGCAATCAAGCTTGAAAGTAAGGGCCAGCAGTTCCCGGTTGGTTCCTTCATGAACCCGGCCGACAAGGAGAGCTTCGCCAATGCTCTCGGCGATGTCCTCTCGCGGATCAGACGGGGCGCGCTTCCTGCCTAGCTTTCGTCTCCGGTTCGGTTTCGGGTGGCGGGTGGCTCATCGATAGGCCACAAGGCGCCCATGACCCACGCTACAACCGCTCAAAGTGAACCCTCAGGCCTCGCCGCTAGTCCGGCAGAGCTGGATGATGACGGCGCCTTGGGCTCCTACGATCAACGGTGCGCCGCGTATGAGGCGGTCCGCGAAGCTATCGCGTTTATCACCGACAAGGCCATCGATCAGCCCGATATTGAGACCATCGCGCGCGCGGTGGGCGAACATCCGGTAGTCCTGACGCGCAAGTTCCGCGCCTATGCGGGGCTGACACCGAAGGCCTTCCTGCAGGCGGTGACGCTCGATCGCGCCAAACGGCTCCTCGAAGCCGGCGAGCCGGTGCTCGACGCGGCCTATGGCAGCGGTCTGTCGGGACCGGGAAGGCTCCACGATCTGTTCGTCACCCACCAGGCCATGCCACCGGGCGCTTATCGGGCAAAGGGGGCAGGGCTGGAGATCCGCTACGGATTTCATCCTTCACCCTTCGGCCTTGCGCTGGTGATGATGACCGAGCATGGCCTGGTTGGCCTCGCATTCTGTGATCAGGGTGGCGAGATCGCCTGCTTCGACGACATGGCCAATCGCTGGCCCGCGGCGAACTATGTGCGCGACGACGCGGGAACCGCCGATGACGCGCGGGCCGTCTTCGACCCGGGGATATGGAGGCAGGACCAGCCGGTTCGCATCACACTGATCGGCACCGATTTCGAGGTGCGGGTATGGGAAACCCTTCTTGCAATCCCCCTTGGCTCCACCACGACTTACGGCGCAATCGCGCGCCATATCGGCAAGGAAAAAGCATCACGAGCGGTCGGCGCGGCGGTGGGCAAGAACCCGATCTCCTTCGTCGTCCCGTGCCATCGCGCGGTCGGAGCGACCGGGAATCTCACGGGCTACCACTGGGGACTGACGCGCAAACGCGCCATGCTTGGATGGGAAGCTGCCAGCGTCGGCAAGGTTGGTGAACCAGCGCAAGGTGAGCTCGGGCTTTAAGGCCGGTAAATGTGCAACCTTACTCGGCCAAGTCGATCTTCTCGATAATGCCGCCCTCTTCATCAAGGCGATAAATGATCGGGGTACCGGTACCCAATTCGCGCTTCAGAATAGCCTCGGGCGTCAGCCCTTCAAGCTTCATGATGAGTGCGCGCAGCGAGTTACCATGGGCTGAGACGAGAATGCGCTTTCCCGCCAGGACCAAAGGCAAAATCTCCGCTTCAAAGTATGGCAACACACGCTCAGCAGTCATCTTTAGGCTTTCGCCGCCCGGAGGCGGCGTATCATAGGAGCGGCGCCAGATGTGAACCTGGTCCTCACCGAACTGCTCGCGCGCCTCATCCTTGTTCATACCTGTTAGATCGCCATAGTCGCGTTCGTTCAGTGCCTGATCTTTCGTAACCGGAAGATCTGTTCCCATTTCCTCCTGCATCAATGCCAGCGTCTTTTGCGCACGCAAGAGATCGGAGGTGTAGGCCGCATCGAAAGAGAGTTTCATCTCTTTAAGAGAACGGCCGGCCTGACGTGCCTCCTCGACGCCTTTTTCGGTCAGGTCTGGATTTTTCCAACCGGTGAAGAGGTTCTTCAGGTTCCACTCGCTTTGACCGTGGCGGACGAGAACAAGTAGCCGTTCCATAGCGTTTCCTTTGCCCAGAGGGTTGAGTCTAGTCGTTTAAGCCAAGGACATCGCGCATGGTATACCGCCCGGGTTTGCGACCGTGCCCCCATAATGCAGCCTTTACGGCCCCTCGCGCAAACAAGCTTCGATCCTCGGCATGATGGCCTAAGGTGATGCGCTCTGCCGGGCCGGCGAACAACGCCGTATGGTCCCCGACTATGGAGCCGCCACGAACCGAGGCAAATCCTATGGCGCCATCGGGCCTTGCTCCGGTCTCACCGTGCCGTGTGAAGACCGCCCTGTCTGCAAGGTCGATGCCGCGGCCATGGGCGGCAGCGTCACCAAGCAAATAGCCGGTGCCAGAAGGCGCATCGACCTTCCCCCGATGATGCGCCTCGATGATCTCGATATCCCACTCGGGGCCCAATGCCGCGGCCGCTTTCTCCACGAGCACGGCGAGCACGTTAACACCAAGGCTCATGTTTCCAGACTTGACGATGACGGCGTGGCGCGCAGCTGCGTCTAGCTTGACCTCATCGACAGGCATCATGCCGGTTGTACCAATGACGTGAACAATCCGGGCTTGAGCAGCCAGTTCGTTGTAGAAGAGCGTTGCCTCTGGCGCCGTAAAATCGAGCACGGCGTCGCTAGCGGCGAAAACAGGCAAAGGGTCATCCGTGACCACGACACCGGTTTCCTGGAGCCCCGCGAGAGGTCCCGCGTCCCTGCCGAGATGCTCAGAGCCCTCTCGCTCGACTGCGCCGGATAGTTTTGCGCCACCGGCTTCCTCGACCGCCCGTACGAGCGCCCTGCCCATGCGGCCCGTGGCACCGACAACAGCTACTCTGGTGGACGTTGAGGGCGCGGCAGCATCGGACAAGGGGCGCTCAATTCGAAAAGAAGGGGTTGAAGCAGACCGCATCTAGCGCACCGCCAGCGATCCGCGCAACCGCGTATCCGAGGATCAGGCTCTGACCTCTAGGCCGGCTTCAATTGCCTCCACGGCGCGCCGTGCCGCAGAACGAGGATCACCGCTTCCTGTGATCGGACGGCCCATGACCAAAATGTCAGCACCATCAGCAATCGCGCGATCCGGGGTGACGATACGCTTTTGATCACTCGCCCCATCATCGGCAAACCGAATACCAGGGGTTACGAGCAGCATGTCTGACCCGGCAAGTTCGCGAAGCAGTGGAACTTCACGCGCCGAACAAACAAGCCCTGGCATGCCTGCCTGCTGCGCCTGGGTAGCGCGCAGGCGCACCAGCGACTGGGTCGAACCGGCATAACCGGCTTCGGATAGGTCTGTATCGTCCATCGACGTCAGAACGGTCACACCCAGGACCGTTAGCGCGTGATCATCACCAAGTGTATCAACGGCGGTCCGCATCGCTTTCGGATAGGCGTGAATGGTGAGAAATGTGGCGCCCAACGCAGCCACTGATCGAATGCCGTGGGCCATGGTGTTGTCGATATCGAGCAGCTTGAGATCGGCAAACACTGACTTGCCCGCGTGCGACAGCTCTCTAATCAGATCCATCCCGCCCGAGAAAGCGAGTTGATAGCCGATCTTGATGATGCCGACCTCATCGCCAACCCGATCCAGCATGCGACGCGCCTCATCCGCGCCCGACACATCCAAAGCCAGGGCCAGGCGGTCTTTTGCGGGTGAAGCAGACGTCATTGCTGGCATGCCTGCCTAGCCTTTCAGCTTGCCTGCCACCGCAAGCAATCGCTGAAGCTGAGCTTGCGCCAGACTTGTGGTGCGGTCATTGCTGAAACCACCGGCCTCGCCAAAGCCCGACGCGCCTCCACCGATGGTCAATTGTTCTGGCATCACGATCGCGCCGAGCCGCGCGATAGTCGGGCGCAGCTGGTAAAGCCCATTCACGCCACCCTGCATGCCCGGCGAAACGGCGCCCAATGAGTAAACCGGATCGCGAAAGGCGTGACGTCCGTCCGGTTTCACCCGGCTGAGCCAATCAATCGTGTTCTTCAGCAGCGGCGTGTAGCCGCCATTGTACTCCGGCGATGCTAGGAAAACCGCGTCCTGCGCGGCTATGAGCGTATAAAGCTCCTGGATTGGCTGCGGAATGCCATTAGCGGCCTCGAACTCCTGATCAAACAGTGGGGCCGGGTACTGCGCCAGAGAAATCAGGGTCGCGTCCGCGCCCATATCGGCGGCGAGTTTCGTCATCGTGGTCGCCAACATCGTGTTCAATGATCCCGGACGCGTCGATCCGGACAGAGCGAGAAAGGAGACGGACATGGCAGTTGCTTTCGTCAGGAGGTGGCGGGGACTATCGCGTCAGGTCAGGCACTTACGATAGACCCAAACACGGGCAGGGGGCATGTTTCGGACAATCCAACCCGATCGTGTCACCGAGAACAGGCCGGACTCAGGGCGCACGGGTGGTCCAAGTCCGTAAGAAAACTGAATAAAACCGCCACCGGGCGCCAGATGATCAAGCGCGTCAAGGAGCAGCGAGCGACGCTCGTCATACGGACGCGTCAACAGCGGTAGGCTGGATACCACAGCTGCGAGGGGAAGCGTTTCCTTAGCAAGATGCGACCGCAACGCGAACGCGTCGCCCTGCACGACACACGCGTTTGGAAATCGTTTACGAAGCAGATGAGCGAACCCGTCGCACGCTTCAATCAGCACCAGGCGATCAAGGTCAATGCCGCGCGCGCCCAGTGCTTGGGTCACCACGCCTGTGCCCGGCCCCAACTCAACAATCGGCCCAGCAACGTTCGGTTCGACCGCCCGCGCCATGGCGGCGGCCAGCTCAGGACCCGACGGGGCAATTGCGCCAATTGACAAGGGGTTGTCCAGCCATTGCCGAATAAAACGCCCGTCATCGACAAGCTTTGCAGCCAGGGTACGATCCGTATCGTGCTGAGTGGAACGCTTGTTCAATCGCTGGCTAGGTGGCATCGCCGATAGGCTTTTCAAAGTTCAAGAATCACACATCATGGCTGCGTCTGGCGATGGGAAAGCGTGCCTCTCTCCGCCTGTCAACCGCGACACACCCACCTTCTACGCAGATGAGACGTGCCCGATCACCATGACGGAACAATGATGGGCCCATGCGCAGTCCTAGGGCCGATTTGCCTGAAGGGTGAACTCAACTGTCACTGTGTGCTGCAGCCAGCTTTCATCGGCCGCGCCAACCGCGCCAATGCCGAAGTCGAGGCGGTTGATCTCGGCTGCGCCGATCACCCGCGCCACCCCGTCCGTTTCTTCAAAGGTGAAGGTTAATGGCGCATCTGCTGTAACGCCCCGCAGCGTCAGCTCCCCTTCGGCGGAGAAACTGCCGTCATCGTTGGCGCGAAACGCATTTGCCTCGTAAATGGCGACGGGGTGGTTGACCGCATCAAAGCCATCTGCGCCTCCGGCCTGAGGTTGCAACATAGGATTGGCAATGGAAATGGACGCCGCGTCGATCGTTATGACGGCTTCCGCGTCATCAAGATTGGCAGGGTCAAACACGACATCGCCAGACCATGTGGCGATGCTGCCTTCAACGGGCGAACCTGTGAATGTGATCGAAAAGCCGAGCGAGCTGGCCTCATGATCGATAACCCAAGCCTCGCCCGGTGTTGATGCGACCGGCTCAGAGGACACCGCAGCCACAGAGGATGAAGCGGGCGCGCGTTGGGCAATGCCCCAAGCAATGCCCGAAACCAGGAAAACCGCTGCAGCACCAAATGCCGCGCAACCTGTCGAAAACTTTCCCGCTCGTATCGGTGCCGTACGCGCCGAAATCACCATCCGCGCAATTAAGTTATCGCGGGCAACAAATTGGTGCTTGAGCGCCGCAGCGATGTGCAGGGCGATCAGACCGCCCATCGCGAAGGACAGGTACGCATGCGCGTTCTTGAAAACGCCTTCGACGGTGTGCCGCATGTCTAGGCTCAGATCACCGTAGGGCAAATGCGCGAACGGCAGCCCTTCGATCAACGCAAACAGCGTCGGCACGCCAGTAGGGGAAACCGACGCCATGGCCCAGCCCGTCAGCGGGAGTGCAATCAACAGGATGTAAAACGCAATGTGGGTGCCCTTCGAGGCGACGATCTCTAACTTCGTCATGCCCTCAGGCAGGGCTGGCGCAGGGTTGGCGAGCCGCCAGATAATCCGGGCGATGGTCAGAGCAAGAATGCTCAGCCCGATGGTCTTGTGGATTTGGAAGATTGTGAAAACACTTTGGGTCGCCTGCGCCCCAGCGGATACCATCCACTTGCCACCAATGACCTGAAAAGCAATGGCGATGGCGATTGCCCAGTGCAGGACGATCGCCACCGCCGAATAGCGTTGGTCGGAACGGTCTTGGTCGATCACAGACCCGGATACAGATACTGCCATCTTTCGCTCCTCGAACCTGAATGGCCGCGCTTGTTTTCAGATCGCCGCTTCGAACGAAGGGCTGACGCATTGCGTACAGGCCTCTGGCGGCAGCTGTGAGATTACATCTGTTGCAAGAACTCAGCGTTGATCTCTATGGCGACAGCGGCACCAACATTGGGCACAAAGCGATCAAACCCAAACTCGGAACGGTCGATTGTCCCTGTTGCCTGGATACCGAAGGCGGCGACCGGCATGAACGGATGCTGCTCAAGGGCGCCGATCAGCTCGACGTCCAGCGTGACCGGCAAGGTCAAACCGCGAAAGCTCAGATCACCTGCGACCGTCGCGGTGGTATCACCGGTTTTGGTCACCTGCGTCGATGTGAAGGTTGCTTGCGGGTGGTCGGGCACGTTCAACCAGTCCGATCCGCGCAACTCTGCATTAAAATCGGTATTCTGGGGGAACGGGAAATCTGTATCGACCGAGCCCATATCAATGGTCGCTGTGAGGGTCGAATTCGAGATGTCATCTGCGTCGAGTTCCACAGTTGCTTCAACGGTATTGAAACGTGCGGTGTATTCCGACAGGCCGAGATGGTTCACCGACCAGAGGAACGATGTGTGTGTCGGGTCGTTGGTGTAGGTTCCTGAGGGGATAGCGAGGTCGGCAGCTTGCGCGGGCATCGCAAAGCCGGCGAGCGCTGTTGTGATGATCAAAGCGGTGCTCAGCTTTGATCGGGTAGGCTGAACTTTGGACATGATAGCTCCTTGTGCGTTGCCGGAGCATCATCTTCAGACGCGCCCCAATCGGCATTCGATAGCCGGTGACTTAGACCAAAGCTCTCGCAAAGCTAGCCTCGTCTTCGACAACATTGCGTTCAGCAAAGCGAACCAATGCGGCAATTGTGTTGCGAGGCTAGGGCCTATTCACGCAGTTTTGCTGCGGTGCCAACGGCGCTGGAGCTGTGCGACTGCGCGGGTCGATTCGCTGACGAGAAATGGGCGGGCAGGGCGCGGCTCGAACGCGATATCCTGCTTCAGCGCCCAGCGGCGCCAAATATAGCTATCGAGCTGCGTGCGACTGGAAAGATCAGCAACGAGCCGATCATCAAGCTGGTCACGCATTATTGGTCGCCACCCGGTCTGCGCCATCCACTGTTGCGACGTGTTCTCCCGTTGGGCCTTTGCAGCGATGTCCAGGAGATCACCCATGGAGCGAACAAGCTGATCGGCTTCACTGATATCCACGATGGTATCGACGTCTCCGAGCGCCTCATCAAGCATGGCGCGCTTGCGGTCCCGCGACAGTGTGGCGAGTATAGGCCACGGAACCTCGCACCAGCGCTCGAGCAGAAACTTGCTTGTTGGCTCATCGGGCAGGGCTCGCAAGGCAACCTCAAGAGGGATTGCGCCTCGACCCTGACTGACATAGCGCATGTTTCGGAAGTTGACCCAAGACAGCATCAGGTCAATCGGATCGCGGAGGATGAGTGTCGTGACGAGCGGCCTGTCGCTGAGCACCGTGGCGATCGAGCGCCCGATGAAATGGCCGGAAATGGCGTCAAGCTTCGTCCGTTCGGCGGCCAGCTTTCGCTGATCGTACTTCCTGCCGGAATAAGCGAGAACGGCTTTCCGACCGCGGGCAGGCGCGGTCAGATATCGTTCACCAAGACAGGCTTTCAGATGGGCTTCGACCGTTGAACCGGCACACTTTGGGACATGAATATGGGCCACCCGAACCTTTGGCATGTCGGGTGTCTTTGCTGAACGAGGTGTCATTGCGATGTTGAACTTCACAGGGATGGAGCTTAGCGCTCAAGCGTCTTGAAAAGGAGCTTTAACACTGTGCTGCCCTTGAAAGCCACGCCACGATCAGTTCGCTCCACGGATCGGATAAAGGTGGCCTAATCGGATGGATCTTCGTCCAACTGTCTCGGTCACAACATCTCAACCGGGGTGCCTTCTCTTCCCCGGTGCGCTTGATCGAGACGCGCAACGCTCACTTGTAGCGGACATTCGCGCGATGCTGCGCAAGGCGCCGCTTTTCGTTCCATCCATGCCGCGGACCGGAAAGCCGCTGTCGGTACGCATGTCGAACGGCGGAACTCTCGGTTGGGTCGCCGATCGGTCCGGGTATCGCTATCAGAGCCATCACCCTACCACGAACGAGCCTTGGCCACCGATCCCAGACGCCTTGATCACGCTGTGGCAGAGCGTGGCACCGACGGCGCCACCGCCGGAAGCCTGTTTGATCAACTGGTACGGGCCGGACGCAAAGATGGGGCTGCATCAAGACCGCGATGAGCAAGAGTTCGGCGCGCCAGTTGTATCCGTTTCGCTGGGCGATGACGCGCTTTTCCGGCTGGGTGGTCCGACACGGGGCGGCAAAACCGAAGCGATCCGCCTAACGTCTGGGGACGTTCTGGTGCTGGGCGGCCCGGCGCGGCTTTGCTATCACGGCGTGAGCCGCATCTATCCAGGAACGTCGACGCTGCTCGACGCGCCCGGGCGGATCAATCTAACGATGAGGCGGGTTACACCCAGCCCAGCCATCTTGGGGGAAACACAATGAGCCACGACATCTACGAGGTGCGCGATCCGCGTTTTGAAGCTTGCATCAACCGCGATGCACCACTGGAGAAACTCTGGACCGGCGCGGTTTGGTCCGAGGGACCGGTGTACTCTCCGGCGTGGCGTTCGGTCATATGGTCCGACATTCCGAACGACAGGCGCCTGCGGTACTGCGAGCTGACGGGTTCGGTCGGCGAAATCCGAAAGGGTCAAGACGCTTACACAAATGGTTCGACGCTGGACCGCCAGGGCCGGATCGTCGCGTGTGAGCACGGCACACGATCGATTACGCGCGTTGAGCACGACGGCTCGATCACCACCCTCGCCGATCAGTATGATGGCAAGAAGCTCAACAGTCCTAACGATGTGGTGGTGAAATCAGATGACTCGGTGTGGTTCACCGACCCGTTCTACGGAATCATCTCCAACCATGAAGGGTTCGAAGCCCCGATGGAGCAGGATGGGCGGCACGTTTATCGGATTGATCCATCCGGCGAGGTCACGCGGGTAGCCAACGATTTCACCTGCCCCAACGGTATCGCGTTTTCACCCGATGAGAGCGAGCTTTTCATCGTCGACACGGGCGCAACGCACTTTGAAAGCGGCGAGCATCATATGCGTCGCTTCAAAGTGTCCGAAGATGGGATGTCACTTTCGAGCGGAGAGGTGTTCGCCGAATGCGAAGCAGGCTTATTCGATGGTTTTCGGTTCGACACCGATAGCCGCATCTGGACCAGCGCATTCGATGGCGTTCATTGCTTCGAGCCTGACGGGACTCTCATCGGCAAGATCAAGGTACCCGAGAAAACCGCTAACGTCGTTTTCGGCGGACCAAACTTGGCCCGGCTCTACATCACGTCTTCGACCAGCCTTTATGCGGTGGACTTGAGTGTGACAGGCTTCTGGACCGGGCCAAAGCTTAGTTAGCTTAGCCTTCGGCTGGCATCGGCTCGTCTGATGGGGTCATCCACCCGATCATGGCACCATCAGGCTGCATGACCATCGCGATCCGCCCAACGCCGGGCACGTCAAATGGTTCACCCATGACCTTGGCACCGCTTGCGGTCGCCTTTTCGAGCCGCGCATCCACATCATCGACCGCAATGTAGGCCATCCATGACGCGGGTACGTTGGCAAACTCGTCCCGGCCGGTGATGTCGAACAGCCCGGCAACCATCTGACCGCCGACAACAGCGCAGTGGTACATACCATCAGGCATCGACATCGACTCCCAATCCCAGCCCAAGGCATCGGTGTAGAAGGCCTTTGTTCCCTCCACATCACGGGTCATCAATTCATTCCAGTGAAAATAGCCATGGTCGGTCATGTGCATCTCCCCCGAGGCAGTAAGCGTCGACAGGTCTTCCGGTCGCCCGGGACCACCCCGTTAAACTAGCATAAGATGACAGTGGCAGGGAGTCACAGTTCCGCCGCTTAGACCGAACGATCGACGCCTTCGGTATGCGCACCGTCAGTCGGCTTCGGCGCTTGCTCGGGTTCAGCGGCTCCGCGCCGCTCAACCTTCGGGTCCATCTTTGGGCCACCCTTCGAGACACCGACCATAGCGGGCCGCAGAACGCGTTCACCAATCATGAAACCGGGTGCAACCACCTCGGTGACCATTCCGGCAGGCTGAGATGGATCAGGCACTTCAAACATGGCCTGGTGCTGGTTGGGGTCGAAACGCGAGCCCCTGGGGTCGATTTTTTTGACACCATTTTTGTCGAGCACCGAAAGCAACTCGCGCTCTGTCATCTGGACGCCTTCAAGAAGGTTACGCCAAACATCGGATGCAGCCGCTTTGTCATCGTCGCTGATGACAGTCTGCGCGCGCGTCAGATTATCGGAAACCGAAAGCAAGTCGCGCGCAAAGCTGGAAACTGCGAACTTTTTGGCGTCCGCAACTTCACGGGCCGTGCGGCGGCGCAGGTTTTCCATTTCCGCGGCATCGCGCAGACGCATCTCGCGCATCTGCTCCATCTCATCCTGCAGCGCGCCGATCACAGCCTCGTAGTCAGGGCCCTCGGTCGGTGCGGTCTCCCACGCGCTCGGTTCTCCGCCCTCATCAAGGTCTCCAAGGGCCTCGTTGATGGCTTCCTCAGCGGCTTCGGCAGCCTCGTCGGCATGGATGGCAGCGGCTGCGTCTTCCGCCGCGCGTTGCTCCGCTGACTTGTCCCCACCGCTCATGATTATCCTCATCGCTTGCACAGTTCGCGTATCGGGTGTGCGATATCAGGGCTAGGGCACCAAAAATCAAGTGTGCAACGTCACACAAGGTCAGCTTGAGGACATTAGCCGACTTACGAGGCCCGCCGTATAGTCAACCACCGGGACAATACGGCTGTAATTCAGCCGTGTCGGGCCAATGACCCCGACCGCACCAACAATCGTGCCGGCATCGTCATGATAGGGCGCAACGATCATTGAGGAACCCGACAGGGAGAACAGCTTGTTTTCCGAACCTATGAAAATGCGCACACCGTCCGCCGTCTCCGCAGCGTTGAGAAGACGCGTCAACTCTTTCTTTGAATCAAGATCCTCAAAAAGCAGTCGGATACGTTCAAGATCTTCTAGTGCCGATACATCCTCGAGCAGGTTAGCGCGCCCACGCACAATGAGCTGTTGAGGGTTGCCCTCTTCCGCTCCGGCCCAACTGGCCAGACCCGCGTCGACCAGTGCGCGGGTCAACCTGCCAACTTCTTCGGACAGTGCTTTCTCTTGTTCGGCGAGCGCCTTGCGCGCCTCACTGAGCGTCATCCCGCGTAGATGCGCGTTCAGAAAATTACTCGCCTCGGACAGAGCGGATGCTGGCAATCCCTCCGGCAGGTCAATCAGACGGTTTTCAACCTGTGAGTCTTCGCCAACCAGCACCACCAGACCCTTTGTCGGCTCCAAGCGTATAAACTCGATGTGTTTGAGCCGACGATCCGCTTTCGATGCCAACACAAGCCCGGCGCCCGCTGTGAGCCCCGACAAGAGCGAGGACGTTTCCGCCAAGACATCCTCAACAGACCCTGTCTGGCGTTTAGCGTTGAGGTTCGCGTCGAGCGACTTGCGCGCATCCTCCGCAATGGACCCCACCTCCATGAAGGCATCGACAAAGAAGCGCAGCCCAAGTTCGGTCGGGAGCCGACCCGCTGAGATGTGAGGCGCGAAGACCAGTCCCAACGCCTCCAGATCGCTCATGACGTTTCGGATAGTCGCAGGAGAAAGCGAGGTGTGCGCGTTGCTGCGCCCCAGGTCGCGGCTCAGCGTCCGCGAGCCAAGCGGCTCGCCCGCTTCGAGATAATGATCGACGACGCGCCTGAAAATGTCGCGCGACCGCTCATCGAGATCCTCGAGCCTCGGTGAGGTCGCGTCACCCTCAGTTGACAGGGTTCCAAAAGGGCGGGAGCCGGGCGGGTTTACACTCATAAGGACGATTTAGTGGAAGATTTCTGAGACTTCCATAGTTGCAAAGCGTCTTGCAAGCTTGATCGGTGACGCGTAAAGGCGGGCAATTCCTTCACATTGCTTCGCAGAGGCGAAACCATGCGTCCTTCCAATCGCGCTGCCGACGCCCTTCGGCCCGTTACACTCGAACGCGGTTTTGCCCGCCACGCCGAGGGCTCATGCCTGGTGAGCTTTGGCAACACCAAGGTGATTTGCGCTGCGAGCGTGGAAGACCGCGTGCCTGGCTGGCTGCGCGGTCGCGGTTCAGGTTGGGTTACGGCCGAGTATGCGATGTTGCCGCGCTCAACGCATGAGCGCATGCGCCGTGAGGTGACCACCGGTAAGCAGTCTGGCCGAACACTCGAGATTCAACGTCTTATCGCACGGTCTTTGCGGGCGGTGGTTGATCTCAAGGCTCTGGGCGAGGTGATGATCACGGTCGACTGCGACGTCATTCAGGCCGACGGCGGAACGCGTACAGCGTCCATCACCGGCGCTTGGGTGGCACTGCACGATGCCCTGCAGTGGATGGAGCACCGTTCCATGCTTAAGGGCGCAGCGCTGAAGGACAAGGTGGCTGCAGTTTCCTGCGGCATCTACAAGGGCCAACCGGTTCTAGACTTGGACTATCTGGAAGATTCGGCGGCCGAAACCGACGCAAACTTCGTGCTCACCGGTTCCGGCGGGATTGTCGAAGTGCAAGGCACGGCGGAAGGCGCGCCGTTTTCCGAGGACGAGTTGGCTCAGCTTATTGCGCTTGCAAAGAAAGGCATTGGCGAACTCATCGAGCTGCAAACCCAGACGGTTGGGGGCTAACAGAATGGTCGCGCTCAAGGGGTTTGGCGAGCGACTTCTGATCGCCAGCCACAACCGCGGCAAGATCGACGAGCTACGGCAGTTACTGGAGCCGACAGGTCTGCCGGTGACCTCGGCGGCTGACCTCGAACTGGAGGTGCCGGAAGAGACCGGCACGACGTTCGAAGAGAACGCACTGATCAAAGCACGGGCGGGCTATGCCGCGACGGGTGCCGCGAGCCTGTCGGACGACTCGGGTTTGTGCGTTGATGCGTTGGGCGGAGACCCGGGGGTCTACACCGCCGACTGGGCCGGTCCGGATCGCGACTTCACCATGGCCATGCGGACGGTGGAGGAAAAGCTCCAAAGCGTCGGTGCTCGCGATCCAAACGAACGAACCGCGCGCTTCGTTGCCGTGCTTGCCCTCATCAAGATCGATGGTTCTGAGGTGACGTTCCGAGGCGAGGTTGAAGGCACACTTGTCTGGCCGCCACGGGGCGAAAAGGGCTTCGGCTACGATCCCATGTTCAAGCCGGAGGGCTTTGAGATCACGTTTGGCGAGATGACCGCCGAAGAGAAGCACGGCTGGATTCCCGGACAAACCAGCGGCCTGTCGCACCGCGCGCGAGCGTTCGAAAAACTGTTCAACGCCATCGCATCGGCGGGGCCGGCCTGACCGTGGACAGCGCGGCGACGGATCATCGGTTTCAGCCGATAAAGCGGGACGAAGATGCTGGCTTCGGCGTTTACGTGCACTGGCCGTTCTGCGCCTCGAAGTGCCCCTATTGCGATTTCAACTCACATGTTCGCGCCAAGGGTGTTGACGAAGAGCGCTATGCGCAAGCCTTCCGAACCGAGTTGGAAGCGATGGCGGAGCGTACGAAGGGACGCACGGTCTCAAGCATCTTTTTTGGCGGCGGCACGCCAAGCCTGATGAGCCCTGAAACGGTTCAGACGATCCTCGGCGCCATCCGCGAACTCTGGGCGGTCAGCAAATCCGCCGAAATCACGCTCGAAGCCAATCCCACAAGCGTTGAGGCGGACCGGTTTGCAGGGTTTCGCAAGGCTGGGGTCAACAGGGTTTCACTTGGCGTTCAGGCCCTCAACGATACTGATCTTCACGCTCTGGGTAGGACCCATTCCGCGGCCGATGCGCTGCGCGCTGTTCAGATCGCTCGCGATGCGTTCGATCGGATTTCGTTTGACCTGATCTATGCGCGTCCAGACCAATCGGTAAACCGCTGGGAAGAAGAGCTTGGCACGGCCCTTGGTTACGCCGCTGACCATTTATCGCTCTATCAGCTGACCATTGAGCCCGGAACGCAGTTTGAGATCCTGCACAAGGCAGGCCGTCTGAAGGTTCCCGACCCAGAAATCGCCGAAGAAATGTTCATATCGACGCAGGCACTGACGTCGGCTCGGGGGTTGTCAGCCTATGAGATTTCCAACCACGCCGCGAGCGAAGCTGCGTCGAGGCATAATCTCGTTTACTGGCGTTACGGCGAGTATGTTGGAGTCGGACCGGGCGCTCATGGCCGTTTAATCAAGGCCGATGACCCTTTCCGTCCGCGTGTCGCAACCTCCACCGAACGCTACCCGGAACACTGGCTGGCACGGGTCGAGCAGTTTGGTCACGGCCTTGTGGCAGACGATGCGCTGACCGCCGAAGAGATGGGCGATGAGTATCTGGTCATGGGGCTTCGCTTGCGCGAAGGCATCTCACGCGCCCGTTACGAAACGCTCTCAGGTGGCAGGACGTTTGATCCAAAGCAGGTCGATATGCTTATTGAGCAAGGGTTTATCGAAACCGATGGCGGCGATGGCCTGCGTGCAACGCGAGAGGGATCATTTCTTCTCGACGCGGTTGTCGCCGATCTGGCAGCCTAAAAGACGCCCTGGAACGAGCGCGGCGCGGCGGAAGCGATTTCCGTACCCGAGCCTGTCACGCGATAAACCGCGAGACCGCGCTGCGAAACGCCGTTCGAAAGGAATCGGAAGATACCGTCGAGACCAGAAAAGCCCGATGGTGCGTCAAGCTGGGCAGGGTCGATCCGGCCGTTGCCAGCCCGCGCCAGTGCGGCGGCAAGCGTAACGGCATCGTAACCAAGCGAGGCGATCCGCGTTGGTTGGCTGCCGTAGCGGCTGGTGTAACGGCTGACAAAATCCTGATACTGCGCGCGTGGGGGCGCCGGGTAGAGAGCGCCGGCAAGCGCCGGGCTGTTTTGAACCCTTGCGTCCTCCCACTGCCCGGAACCCAGAAACAGTGTGTTCTCCGGGGTCAGCCCGCCGGCTGATAGCTGCTGCGCGATAGACACCATGATGTCACCCGCTTCGGGCACGAAGAGGGCATTGAACTGCGCCCGATTGCGCGCAATGTCTGATGCAGCAGCGGAAACGGCGACCGTCGTCAAATCATAGCGTTGCACTGTCGCAACCTGCAGCCCGGCTGTTGCAGCGGCCTGGCGCATTTCCGCTTCCATGATCTGCCCGTAGGCATTGTTGGGAAGCAACGCACCCAGGGATGTCCGGTTCTGCGCCGCGGCGTAGTTGATGATCCGCCGCGCATCAGAGCTTGGCAGAAAGCTCAAAAGCTTGACCGAGCTGCTCGCGACCGACGCATCGGACGAGAATGCGATCACCGGCACGCCCGCTGGCTGCGTGACCCCGGCAACTGCGCGCACTTCGGCCGCAAAAATAGGCCCCAAGACGAGCTGCGCACCTTCGGCAAGCGCCTGAGATGCCACCGCAGCCGCACCCTGAGGCGTTCCACCAGTGTCCTTGATGATCAAAGAAATATCCGAGCCGCCCAACGCCGCAATTGCCATATCAGCCGCATTACGGAAGCTCGGGCCGACCTGCCCAGCGTTTCCGGTTGCGGTCAACGGCAGGAGCATGGCCACCCGCGCCGAGCCGGTGCCCAGCACCTGCCCTTGAGGTTGAACGGATGGGGTCGCTCCAACCAGCGGTCCTGTCGTTCTGCCTCCGGAGCCAAGGCCCGGGAAACCTGCAGGGCTGCACGCCGCTAACCCGAGTAAACCCGCACCAAGCATTCCTCGGGAGGCCACACGCCGGGTCATCGGTTTATGAGAGGCGGCCGACGATACGCCGTCTTCGTCCGGCTTCCGGGGCGCCTTTTTATTCGCCATGGTGTCCATCCTTTTCACCACAAATGGGCAGACCAACAATCTCAGTTCGCCCGACTTCAACCCCCGCCCGGAGCTTCAAACCCTGCCTTAACCAGTCGCTTTAACGACAATCGGGCGAAAAAAACAGATAAAGCAAGAAAATGGACGGGCAAACTCCTCGAAATCTGGGTTAACACTCTCTTTGTTCAGCGGATGGTTAACGATTTGCAAACACAGGGTCGCTTTTCGATCGGGCCTGCCACCTACGAGGCGCCGTCTCTTTCAGCTGGCTTGTACATCGTGGCGACACCAATCGGTAACCTCGGTGACATCACCGTGCGAGCGTTGGAAACCCTCGCTTCCTGTGATGTGATCGCGTGCGAAGATACGCGGGCCAGCCGAACATTGTGCGATCGTTACGGGATCTCGACGCCGCTTACCGCCTATCATGATCACAATGGCGACCGCGCGCGGCCTGCGCTGCTTAAGCGGCTCGAGCAGGGGCAATCGGTTGCTCTGATCTCTGATGCAGGTACACCGCTCATCGCGGACCCTGGCTATAAGCTGGTCGAGGCGGCGCGAGACGCCCGGCATTCCGTTGTCGCCATCCCAGGTCCGAGCGCGATCATTACCGCTCTGTCGATTGCTGGTCTACCGACCGATCGGTTTCTTTTTGCTGGCTTTTTGCCATCCAAAGCCTCTGCGCGTCGGCGCGTATTGGAAGAGTTGAATAGGGAACGACACACTCTGTGCTTCTACGAAGCCCCCAGCCGCCTCGCGGACACTTTGGAGAGCTTGGTTGATATTTTCGGAGGCGGAAGGCCGGCACGTGTCGCACGGGAACTCACCAAGCGCTTTGAGACCATCCAAGGCGAGACCCTCGCCGAGCTTGCGGACCACTATCGCCTGCAGGAGAAACCACGCGGGGAGATCGTGATCCTGGTCGGGCCAGCCCCGCCGACGGCGCCAGATGCCGATGAGCTCGACGCAGCATTGCGCCAAGCCCTGGTGACCGAAAGCCTAAAAGACGCTGCCAAGCAGGTTGCACAGAGCTTTGGACTGCGCCGACGCGATGTCTATCAAAGAGCTCTGGAACTCACCGCGGACGAGCATGATGAAGAAGGCGATTAGTAAACCACGAACGCGCGACCCGGTCGACCGGCAGGCTGCGTTTCAGCGTGGTGTCGACGCCGAGGATGTGGCCGCGCGGTGGCTGGAAGCGCTGGGGTTTGTCGAGATCGATAGGCGCGCCCGGATGAAGGGCGGTGAACTCGATTTGATTATGGAGGACGCCGAGACATTGATCTTCGTCGAAGTCAAAGCGCGCGCGAAGCTCTCTGCGGGTGCGGAATCGCTCAGCGCCCGCCAGCAGGCGCGCATTCGCACGGGGCTGCGTGCCTGGCTGGCGATACACGATCCGAGCGGAGAGCGCGCCGCGACAAGATCCATTCGCTGCGATGTCGTGCTGGTTGCGCCGGGCGTTGATCCCGTCCATATCCCCAACGCTTTCCCCGCTGCGCAGGACGACGGTTTCTGAGCAGCCCAGACGACGGTACGTGCGATGGGTTTGTCCGTTGCGGTCCAAATGGACCCCATTCAGTCGATTAACATTGCAGGCGATTCGACCTTTGCCATGCTGCTTGAGGCACAGGCGCGTGGTCATACGCTCAGCGTGTATACGCCCCAAACTATGGCCTTTCAGGCGGGTCACGTGACCGCGTCGGTGCACAGTGCGCAGGTCCGCGATGTGGTGGGTGATCACGTCACTTTGGGCGATCAGGTCCGGCGCGAACTGACTGAGTTTGACGTCATCCTGCTGCGCCAGGACCCGCCTTTCGATATGGCCTACATAACCTCGACGCACATGCTTGAGACCGTGCAGACAACCGGACCGACGCTCGTGGTCAATGATCCGACCGCGGTTCGCAACGCGCCCGAAAAAATTCTCGTGATGCGCTTCCCGGATCTGATGCCCCCCACACTGATCACCGAAGACAAAGCGGCCATCGAGGCCTTCTGGGCAGAGCATGGGGATATCGTCATCAAGCCGCTCTACGGCCATGGCGGCAAGGGCGTTGTGCGGCTGCGGGAGGGCGACCAGAATCTGGGATCGCTTCTTGGACTGTTCGGCGATCTTTTTCCCGAACCCTGGGTGGTGCAGACCTTCCTGCCGGAGATCGCGCAGGGCGATAAGCGGATCTTGCTGGTTCAGGGGGAGCCGTTTGGCCTCATCAATCGGGTGCCCGCTCAGGGCGACCTGCGATCCAACATGGTGGTCGGCGGTCGGGCTGAAGCAACCGAGCTGACCGATCGCGATCGGGAGATCTGCGCGGCCATCGGGCCCACTCTGCGGGAGATGGGGCTTCTGTTTGTCGGCATCGACGTGATCGGCCGCTTCATCACGGAGATCAACGTGACCTCTCCGACCGGCATTCGCGCGCTGGCAAACCTGGGTGGCGGCAACGCAGCGGCGGCAATGTGGGATGCGATTGAAGAGAAGCATAGATTGGCGCGCTAACTATCGGCACTGATGGTGAGGGCGAGGCGCGACAAACCATCTGTCTTCAAGCGGGTTCTCCTTTGGCTCTGCCGGCTTGTCGGCTACCGTGACCTGTTTGCGGTCGTATTGAGCTTTTTGATGCTCTGGTTCCTGCCGGCGAGCGGCCTGTGCGTGCCAGCCGGCGCGACCTTTTCGTGCGACAGTGCTTTCGGATCCTTCCTCGCAGGGATTACGCTGAACGTGGTTCTCTTGAGCGCTTTCACCGGCTTACCTGTCCTTCTTGCTATACCTGGCGCATTGATGACCGTCATCGATTTTGGTGGTTGGCTCAACCGGCGTCGCGAGCGCAAATCTGCAGACAGCTGATCTCAAACCTTCGTCGAGCAGCGTCTACGATCGTTTAGAAGCGACTAATGTTCTATTTTTGTTCTTGTTTGTTCGAACCAGCCATGGTTTGATCTTTTCTGGAAACGAAAGGATCGCGGTCATGGTTTCGCGCGTAACCACCGTTGCATTCCAAGGAGTTGATGCAGTCCCCGTGGATGTGCAGGTGCATATCTCATCGGGCCTGGTCGGTTTTTCGATTGTTGGACTGCCCGATAAAGCTGTCGCCGAAAGCCGGGAGCGCGTCAGGTCGGCGCTGGTCGCCTGCGGCATGGCGCTGCCGGCCAAGCGCATCACGGTCAATCTCGCTCCGGCGGATTTGCCCAAAGAGGGAAGCCATTTCGATTTGCCTATCGCACTGGGCATCATGGCGGCGATGGGGGCGGTACCAGCCGACGCCATAGCCGGACATGTCGTGCTCGGGGAACTGTCATTGGACGGCCAGCTTGCTGTTGTCTCGGGCGTCCTGCCAGCAGCGATGATGGCCGTGGGTCGGCAAGAGGGGCTGATCTGCCCTCATGCGTCAGGTTCGGAGGCAGCCTGGGCGGGCGAGGGATTGGATATCATCGCTGCCAAATCGCTGATCGACCTAACCAATCACCTTGAAGGACGGCAGCTGCTCAGTCGGCCGCGACCGGCCATCCGCAACCAGTGGACCGAAGGGCTGCCCGATCTGCACGATGTCCGTGGGCAGCATGGCGCCAAACGCGCTCTGGAGATTGCGGCCGCCGGTGGCCACAATCTTCTGATGATTGGGCCTCCGGGTTCGGGCAAATCCATGTTAGCGGCACGGTTACCCGCCTTGCTCCCGCCGCTCAGCCCGCGTGAATTACTGGATCTTTCCGTTGTCTGTTCGCTCGCGGGAACGCTTGAGGCAGGTGCCTTGAGCGACAAGAGGCCTTTCCGGGCGCCGCACCATTCGGCATCGATGGCGGCACTGGTCGGCGGCGGCATGCGGGCTAGACCCGGCGAAATCTCGCTGGCCCACCATGGCGTTCTGTTCCTCGACGAATTGCCCGAGTTTTCGCCCCAGGTCCTCGACAGCCTTCGCCAGCCGCTTGAGACGGGCGTCTGTCAGATCGCGCGCGCCAACCATCATGTGACCTATCCGGCTGCTTTTCAGCTGATCGCAGCCATGAATCCGTGCCGATGCGGGCATGCTGGAGAGCCCGGCCATGTCTGCAGCCGGGGGGCTAAATGCGCATCCGATTACCAAAACCGGGTCTCAGGTCCATTGATGGATCGGATAGATCTGCGCATCGATGTACCTGCGGTCACAGCACGCGATCTCTCAGACCCGGGTCAGCGCGAGACGAGTTCGCAGGTGGCAGCCCGTGTGGCAGACGCCCGCGAGCGGCAACTGCACCGGTACACTGGCGACGACAATCACATGACGGGTCGCTCCGCGCGTCAACAAGCCGGACAAGGCCAGATGGCCCGAGCGACGGTCAATGCGAGGGTCAGCCAGTCGGAAATCGAGAAGCAGATTTCTCTCGACGATGCAGCACAGCAACTTCTGGCGCAGGCAGCTGATCAAGCCGAGTTGTCAGCGAGGGGCTACTTCCGGGTCCTCAGGGTTGCCAGGACCATCGCCGATCTCGCTGCAAGCGATGAGGTCCGCCGCCCACATCTCGCGGAAGCGCTTGGATATCGTGGCTTTGAGCCCGGAATCCGGGTCGCTGCGTAAAGCACAACAGCCTGTAGCGGCCCCCGCGCAGCTGGTTTGCAGCTTATGCGTGGTCACCGTTCATCCGATACCAAGCCGGCGTAGTGAACGCTTGTTAACCATACGGTTTTAATGTTGAACCGTATGTCGCCCTCAGATGCCGCGTTTTCGGCATTCGGCGTCACCTGTCGATTACGAACGCAGGCGCAGGATCGATGAGCCGCTCGCCAACCAAGACGCAAAGCAACTCGCGCACCCCACACAACCGCGGCCGCTCCATGCAGAGTGCCGGCGCAACGGATCGTTCAAACGCGACAGAGCACGGTCGGCAAGGTCAAGCCGGCTCGGCCGACGCCGCATCACCAAGCACCGATGACGGCGCAGCGCGTCACGAAGCCGTGCGTCTCATAGGCGCTGTCAGCCATGAAATGCGCAATCCGCTCAATGGCATCCTTGGAATGGCCCATCTTCTGGCCGACACAACCCTCGACAAGGCCCAGCGCAACTATCTTGAAGCGATACAAAGCAGCGCGGACGTGTTGTTGACCCTCGTCAATGACCTGCTGGATTTGACGGCGCTGCAATCTGGCGCGGTGCCGATCAAGCGCACGCCTTGCGATATCGATCAGCTTGTGAACCAGACTTTGGAGCTTGCCGCGCCTGCGGCCCACGCACACGGCCTGGCGCTGGGCAGCTTCGTTGATCCAAGTATCGCCTACCCCCTTCGTGTCGATGCCGCTCGCGTGCGTCAGATTCTTACAAATCTCGTTTCAAACGCTGTAAAATTCACGCGCAGCGGAGGTGTTCGCGTCGATGTTCGCCTCAGCCATAAGCCGGCTGCAACGCATCATGATTTTGAGCCGCTCCTGGCAAAACCGGTGACGGCGAAATCACCTGACGCGGACGCAACGCTTATCATCGAAGTCAGCGATACCGGCGATGGCATCGAACCTGGTGAACAAGGCTTGATTTTCGAACCATTTGGTCGATCAAAAAGCGCCCATATCATGGGAACCCAGGGTACCGGGCTAGGCTTACCACTTTCTCGGGGTTTGGCGACCGCCATGGGTGGGACACTTGAGTTGGCCCACTCAGAGCCAGCCAGCGGGACGTGCATGCGATTGGCCATCCCGATCGAGGATTGTCCAATCGCCCTTTCTGCCGACGTCGGGCCGCTTGATGGCCTTCGTGTTTTAATCGCGATGCTAGCAGACGAAGATGAGCAGATCTCCATCGAAGCAGAGACCTTGGCGGCGTCCCTGCGAGCCGCTGGTGCTACGACCCGGCTGGTGAGCGATGCTGCGCAGCTGAACGGCCCACCGCACAACACCGACCACGTCCTGATCGATCATCGGTTCAGCCACGCTGTCCTATGGGCGCGATTATGCCTGCCCGGAACCGGAATCCGACCTGTCGTATTGATCAACGCTGAGGAGCGCAACGAACTCGCAGAGCTTCAACGGGCCGGCTTCGGTGGCTACCTGATGCGGCCGGTTCGCCGGGCGTCCATGATAGCCATGCTGACTGACCGTTTTCAGTCAGACCAGGACAGCGGCTTCCGCAACGATCCAGCTGATCGCGAACCCTCTTCCTGCGTTGCAATCAGTGAAGCCAAAAGCATCTTGCTCGCCGACGATAGTCCGGTGAACGCACTTCTCGTCAAAGCAGCGCTGGAGCGGGCAGGCCACACCGTCATGACTGTTGACGATGGTGCGCGGGCGATCGCGTTAGCTCACGATCAAGCAGGCTCACCGTTTGACATGATCCTTCTCGATCTTTCCATGCCAGTTCTCGATGGTTTTGCCGCCGCTCGACAGATCCGAGCGCAGGGATTTACCGGGCGTATTATTGCTATTTCGGGGAACACAGACCCGGAAATTGACAGCAAGCTGGCTAAAGCGGGGTTTGACGGCTTCGCGCAAAAGCCAGTGACGCCTGACGAGCTCGAGAAGCTCGTGGACGGGTAAAGTCCAGCCAGATACCGCGCCCGATTAACGTCGAAAGCACACTTAATCACTGCTCAAATCGGTGGCGCAAACCCGATCGACTGGCTAAACACAGGGCAGCGAACACACCATTGATCAGTCCGCCCGAAACGCCCGGCGATGGAAATGCCACGAACTGTCACGCCAGAAAAAAGAGCTGCCGCCTGCAAAGCAGAAGCGCCTTTCGAGAAGGCTGGCGGTCCGTTCTCGATCGTCTCGGATATGCTGCGATCCAAGGGTGATGCGTGGACCGCCCTTCTAGCGACAGGCTATGGCCGTTTTCCCCGGTCCCAAGCTGCGTCCGAAGGAAAATTAAACCGGCCATCAAGCGCGCCTGATCCGATGGCAAGCAAAGGGCGCAGCAACAGTCTGCCGCTTCCAGGGACCCCTCTGTATTTGCCAGATGAGGCCGACGCCGAGGCAGCCCTATCGAACCCTGTATTAGGGTCCATCGGGTCGCTTGAGGTACGCCTTGCTCAGTCCGCAACGGATCTGCACCGTGCCCAGAGGCTGCGCTATGAAATTTTCTACCAGGAGATGAAGGCCAGGCCGGGGCCGATGCGCCGCCTGTTGCGGCGCGACTTCGACGCCTACGACCGATTGTGCGATCACCTGCTTGTGCTCGACCATCAGGGGCCGCCTGATCCAGATACCGGTGGGCCGGCGGTTGTTGGCACCTACAGGCTCATGACCCAACAGGTCGCCGAGCAGAACCGGGGCTTTTACTCCCAAAGCGAATTCGACATCGGAACGCTGATTGGCCGACACCCCAGCCTGCGCTTTCTCGAATTGGGCCGGTCATGCGTTCGGGCACCGTACAGGTCGAAACGAACGGTAGAGCTGCTGTGGCATGGCATCTGGAGCTACGTTGTCAGCCGAAAGATTGATGTTCTTTTCGGATGCGCCAGCCTCGAAGGGACAGACCCGAACGCGCTCGCACTGCCGCTTGCCTACCTGCATCATTTTGCCATGGCGGATGCAAGATGGCGTACAAATGCCGTTGAAAGCCGGTTCGAGCCGATGGAGAAGCTACCTGTCGAAGCGATTGATCCGAAAAAAGCCCTTCGCGCGCTTCCCGCTCTGGTCAAAGGCTATCTGCGCCTTGGCGGGAAGGTGGGCGAGGGAGCGGTTGTGGATCATCAGTTCGGGACGACCGATGTGTTGATCGTGCTGCCGGTCGAAGAGATTTCGCACAGGTATATAAGCTTCTATGGAGCCGACGCGGCACGGCGCAAGGTGAGCTGAAAATATCTGCGTTTCGCACATGCGCTTACGGCGCCTGCGCGGAGCTTAATACAGATCAGCGCGCCACTCGATCAGTGCAGAAATCCGATTGCTGTACTCGACTTCTAGGCAGCCATAAGCCCCGCCGCACCGGTTGCGTTGA